>NZ_JBSWXD010000058.1:0-37658 GCF_056160425.1 Micromonospora sp. ABR4_055 | reverse complement strand
CCCCCCCCCCCCCCCCCCCCCCCCCCCCCCCCCCCCCCCCCCCCCCCCCCCCCCCCCCCCCCCCCCCCCCCCCCCCCCCCCCCCCCCCGCTTCGGTATGGGGTGACTGAAGGGACTTGAACCCTCGACACCCGGGACCACAACCCGGTGCTCTACCTGCTGAGCTACAGCCACCAAGAACCACACCCGGCAGACTGCCGCGTGGGGTGCCGACCAATGATAGCCCTACCGGCGGGCATCACGTCGAGCGGGTTCCGCCGGGCCGGCCCGGCCGCCACCCAGCGGCCGGTCGTTCGGCGACGGTCAGAGGCCGGCGGCGATCGCCTTGGCCGCGTCGACGTCCGGGCCGGGCAGCGGCACGAAGATCGACCGCCGGTAGTACTCCAGCTCCCGGATACTCTCCCGGATGTCCGCCAGCGCCCGGTGCGACAGCCCCTTGGCCGGCTGCCCGAAATAGACCCGGGGGTACCAGCGCCGGCACAACTCCTTGATCGACGAAACATCGATCATGCGGTAGTGCAGGTAGGAGTCGAGTCGCGGCATGTCCCGGGCCAGGAAGCCCCGGTCGGTGGCGATCGAGTTGCCGCACAGCGGCGCGGTCTTCGGCTCCTGCACGAAGCTCGTCACGTACTCAAGTACCCGGTCCTGCGCCTCGGCGAGGGTGACCGCCGAGCGCCGCACCTCCTCGGTCAGCCCGGACTTGGCGTGCATCTCCCGCACCACGTCCGGCATCCCGGCCAACGTCTCCTCATCGGCGTGGATCACCAGATCGACGCCGTCGCCGAGCACGTTGAGGTCCGAGTCGGTGACCAGCGCGGCCACCTCTATCAACGCGTCCCTGCCGAGGTCGAGCCCGGTCATCTCACAGTCGATCCAGACAAGAAGATCCGCCACGCGGACAGCCTACGCGGCACCGTCCAGCAGCCGACCAGGTCACCGGCGGCGGCCCCCGCTAGGCTCGCGGGCGTGCCCGCCGACACCCTCCCGGACGGCCCCGCGCCGCGCCCCGTCGACGACAGATCACGTACGCCGCGCCGGATCGCGGTCGTCGTCGCGCTCAGCGCCGCCGTGGTCGCCGCCCTGATCTGGTACGGCAACCGGCACGACTTCTACGACCTGAAGATCTACCTCAGCGCGATGCGCTGGTGGGCCGACGGCAACCCGCTGTACGACTACGTCCAGCCCGACATCGTGCAGGGCCAGCTCTACTTCACCTATCCCCCGTTCACCGCGTTGCTGCTGCGCCCGTTCGCGGCGGTGGGCGCCGGGACCGCCGCCGCCGTGTTCACCGTCGGCACGCTGCTGGCGGTGGTGGTCACCACGGTCTGGCTGGTCACGCCGATCGCCCGCCGACGCGGCCTGCCGCGCTGGTGGCTGGCCGGTTTGGCGGTACCGCTGGTGGTACTGATCGAGCCGACCCGGGAGACGATCTTCCTCGGGCAGATCAACATGCTGCTGGTCGTGCTGATCCTGGCCGACCTGCTGCTCGCCGTACCGAAGCGGTCCCGCTGGGCCGGCGTCGGCATCGGCCTGGCGACGGCGATCAAGCTGTTCCCGGGGATCTTCATCGTCTACCTGCTGGTCACCCGTCGGTGGCAGGCGGCGCTGGTGTCCTGCCTGGCGGCGGCGGCCGCCACCGGGCTCGCCGCGGCGGTCGCCCCGGCCGAGTCGTGGCGGTTCTGGTTCACCGAGCTGTGGAGCACCGAGCGGGTGGGGCGCAGCGACTACACCGGCAACCAGTCGCTGCAGGGGCTGCTCGCCCGGCTGGCCGCTCCGGCCGAGCCGGACCGGCTGGTCTGGCTGGTGCTGGTGGCCGTCGCCGCCGGCTACGGGTTGTGGCGTGCGGCCCGGGCGGCACGGGCCGGTGACGAGCTGGCCGGGCTGACCCTGACCGGCCTGGTGGCCGCGCTGATCGCACCGATCACCTGGCCGCACCACGTCTACTGGTTCGTCCCGGCGCTGATCGTGCTCCTCGACGCGGCGCTGCCGGCCCGCCCGCCGGTCGCCGCCGGGCCGCAGCCGGCGGCGGCCCGGAGCGGAGTCCGGGCCGCCGGACCGGCGGCGTCGGCGGCACTGGCGTTGGCGGCGGTCATCTTCGCGGCGCTGGTCGTCGGTGTCGTGTCACTGATCGACTGGGGCCATGCGAAGGAGCCGACCGACGATCCGGCCACCTTCGTGCTGCGCAACCTGTACGTGCTGGCCGCCGCGCTGCTGCTGGTCAGTCTGCCGATCCGCCGTCACCCGACGTCGACTCCGGGCGGGTAGCGGCCGCTGGGGCAGCCGCCGGAGCAGGCGTCGGGCGGCGGGTCCGGGCGAACGCCAGCCCGCCGAGTACCAGCCCGCCGAGGCCGGCGAGCAGCCCGACGATCCCCACCCCGAGCGCGGCACCGCTGCCGCCGGTGTCGCTGCCGGTCGCGGCGTCGTCGGCCGGTGCCTCGTCGTCGACTGGCTCCTGACCGCCGCCGACGGCGGGGCTGTCCTGCTCAGCCGAGGTCAACGTGAGCACGCTCGCCGGGGTGGCCGGCTCCTCCTCGCCGGGCACCGGCACCTCGATCCAGCGCACCACGGTGCCGTCGGAGTAGGTCTGCAGCGACTTGAAGACCAGCTGTTCGGCGTCGGGCAGCGGGCCCATCCGGATTGGTAGATCCAGGAACTCGCCCGGCTG
The DNA here is from genome assembly GCF_056160425.1 of Micromonospora sp. ABR4_055. Classification (NCBI taxonomy): domain Bacteria; kingdom Bacillati; phylum Actinomycetota; class Actinomycetes; order Micromonosporales; family Micromonosporaceae; genus Micromonospora; species Micromonospora sp. ABR4_055. The sequence goes on along the minus strand of NZ_JBSWXD010000058.1, from coordinate 34,994 downwards.
CACGCTGGCCTCCGCGGTCTCGGCTGTCCACACGACCCGGGACACCGCCTCAGTCACCTGGGCACCGTGTACCTCCAGCGGCGGATCGACCGGCGCCGTCTGCACCTCGACGGTCCAGCCGGGCACCCGGGCCAGTGACACCGAGGCGATCGGCGTGTCCTCCGGCATCACCACTTCGACCTTGACCGTGCTGTGTTCGTCGCTCTCGTTCGGCACCTGGAAGTCGAGGCGGGCGTAGTCGCCGGACGGCGCCTGCGTCGGGTGGACCGTGATGTGTGCGGCCGCCGGGGCGGCCAGACCGAGGATGCCGACGACGGCGGCCGCACCGGCGAGCGCCGCAACGCGGACCGGTGTGCGTCGGTGACGGAGCATGAAGTAGCCCTTTCTAGTTGATCTCCACCGTGGTGGCGACGGTCGCCTGATCGATGTCGGAAATCCGGACGGTGATCCGCAGCTCCCAGTCTCCCGCAGCCGGCAGGCTGATCTCACCGGTGGCGTGGTTGTCGGTCAGCGGCAGCAGCGGGATCTCGATCGGTTCGACCCCGCTGGCCGGCAACGCCGCAGTGGCCTGCCATTCGATCACCGGCTGCGGCCGGTTGTCCTCGGTGTAGGCGTACAGGTGGACCGAGTTGTTGCCCCGCCGGGCCGGGTCCACCTCCACCTGCAGCGAGTAGATGTCACTGGTCAGCGTGGTGGAGAAGTAGCCGCTGTCGGCCCGCAGGTCCTCGCCGATGGCGGTCCGGGCCGGGGTGGTCTGCACCAGCACCGCGGTGACCGCCAGCACCACGGCGGTGACGGCCAGTTCGGCGACGATCGCCTGCCGCATCCGGCCGGGACGTCCGGCGGCGCTGCGGTTGCGCACCAGCTGCCGCGAGTACGCCGCCACCGCGAGGACCAGCCCGAACAGGCCGATCTTGGCCAGCAGCAACCGGCCGTACGTGGTGCCGAACAGCGCCTCGAAGGTACCCACCTCGATCAGCGCCTGCACCGTACCGGCGAGCAGCAGTGCGCAGACCGCCAGCGCCGCCCAACGCGACCAGATCGGCAGGATCGCGGCGAGTTCCCGCTCCTCGGCCTGCCGGAGCAGGAACACCGCGAGCATCGCCAGACCGCCGAGCCAGACCGCCATCGAGCTGAGGTGCACGGCGTCGACCACCACTGAGACGGCCGGTACCGGTGAGGCACTCGGGTGACCGGCCAACGGCCAGGTGAACACCCCGATGACGGCCAGGACGCCGAGCAGGATCTGGTCGCTGCGGCCTTCCGAGCCGGCCAGGAAGGGCCGCAGCAGCACCGCCGTGGCGGCCAGTACCCCGAGCCGGACCAGCAGCGCTGCGCCGATCCCGCTGCCGAGGACGTCACGCAGCGCCGCGCCGTCGGCGTCGCCGATCCCGCCGCCGGTGACGTACGGTGCCTGCAGCCAGATGGTGGCCAGGGTGGACGCCGCGACCAGTCCCAGCCCGGCCCAGGTCAGGCGGCCCGGCCCGCTGCGGGTCAGCCGGCGCGGCCAGAGCATGCTCAGCACCAGCACCGGGCCGACGATCAGCAGCAGTCCGGCGTACCCGACGAACTTGGCCGCCTGCAGCAGCCCGCTGACCAGCGGATCGGTGTCGGCGCCGCCGTCGTCGGTCGGCACCGCCGACGGCGCGCCGACCGAGTAGGTGAAGCCGCCGCTTACCGGGTGTCCGTCGGCGGAGATCACCCGGTAGCTGACCAGGTAGGTGCCACGCGACGTCTGTTGTTCGACGGAGACGGTGACCACCGCGCCGTCGAAGACCGGCTCGCCCTGGTCGACGCGCTGCCCGTCCGGGGCGATCACCCGGACCCGGTCGGGGACCTGCCGCACCGATTCGGAGAAGGTCAGCACCACTTCGGCCGGGGCGTTCGGCAGTACCGAGTCGGTCACCGGGCTGGTGCTGACCAGGACGGCGTGCGCGCTGGCCGGCGCTGCGGCGGGTAGCAGGACCACGGGCAGTGCCGCCAGCAGCAGGCCGGCGACGACCACGAGGCGCGACGTCCATCTATTCGTTGCGGCAGTCATGGGCAATATGCTCGCCGGTCCACCTGGGTCCACGCGACCCGGCCTCCCCTCATTGGTGGTTGGTCGGTTGGTCGGTGGCCGAAGTTCCGCGATGCTCGATGTGACGTACGACATCGGATCTTCCGGTTTGATGTCCCGCCTCCGTGGAACTCGGCATCGGGTGCGCAGCGACTAACAGACATGAGGGTACGACCCTGGATCGGAGCCGCCGTCCGCCTCGGGCTGGCTGCCGTCTGGTTGGTCGCCGGCGGGTCGAAGGTCACCGACCTGGCCGGGTCCGGCCGGGCGGTCAACGCCTACCAGGTCTTTCCGTACGACCTGGCGATGGTGATCGGCGCCGCGCTGCCTTTCGTCGAACTGGCGCTCGGCGTGCTGCTGCTGATCGGGCTGGCCACCCGGCTCTGCGCGGTCGTCTCGGCCGGCCTGCTGGTCGTCTTCATCGCCGGCATCACTTCCGCGTGGGTGCGTGGGCTGCGGATCGACTGCGGCTGCTTCGGCGTCGGCGGTGAACTGGCCGCCGGGCAGACCCCTGCCTACGGCCCGGAGATCGCCCGCGACCTTGCGTTCCTGACGCTCGCCGGGTTCCTGGTGTGGTGGCCGCGCACAGCACTGTCGACGGATTCGTGGCTGAACAGCAACAGATAGCCATCTTCTAGGTAGATCGGCGGGTGACGGCGATGAGCCGACGAGTGGAGCAGAAGAAGGCAGCCCGGGTGGTCCGCGACCAGCTGGCCCGGGAGCGGCGGCGCCAGCGTGCCCTCTGGACGTCGGTGGCGGCCGTGGTGGCGCTGGTTCTCGCCGGCATGATCGGCTGGGCCGTCTACCAGACCCAGCGCGGCGGCGAGTACACCGCGCCACCCGGTGCGGTCGCCGACGACTCCGGCATCCCGATCGGCGACGGCCCGGTCACCGTCGACCTCTACGCCGACTTCCTCTGCCCCGCCTGCCGGCAGTTCGAACAACAGGTCGGCCCGACCCTGGACCAGCTCGTCGAGGATGGCAGGATCACCCTGGTGTACCACCCCGTCGCGATCCTCGACCGGCTCAGCGACGACGCGTACTCGACGCGGGCGTCGGCGGCGTCCGGCTGCGCGGCGGCCGGCGGCCAGTTCGAGGAGTACGCCGCCGCGCTCTACGAGCAGCAGCCGGCCGAGGGCGGCCCCGGGCTCAGCGAGGAGCAGCTGATCACCGTCGGCGGTGAGGTCGGGCTGGACACCGGCAGCTTCGGCCAGTGCGTCCGGGACGACACCTACGGCGGCTGGCCGGCCCACGTCACCGAGCAGGCCGGCCGGGCCGGGGTCAGCGGCACCCCGACCGTGATGGTCGACGGCGAGACCGTCGCATCGAGCGCCCAGGCCATCACCGCCGCCGTCGACGCGGCCGGCTGACGTGCGGTTCACCCGGCGGCTGGCGCAGGTGCGGGCCACCCGACTGGCCGGCCGGCTTGCGGTGTTCGTCGGCGTGGCGGCGGTGCTGCTCACCGGTGCCGCGACGCCGGCCACCGCGCACGGCGCGGACGCCCCTGCGGCCTCCGACTACCGGGTGGCGGTGACCGGCACCGTGCCGGCAGTCGACGGGCTCACCGTGCGGGTCGTCGAGGCCGGTGCCCGGCTCGAGTTGACCAACCACAGCGGCCGGCCGGTCGAGGTGCTCGGCTACGCCGGGGAGCCGTACCTGGAGATCCGACCGGACGGGGTCTACCAGAACCGGCGCTCCCCCACCGCGTACCAGAGCGAGACCCTGGCCGGCGACACCCCGGTGCCGGCCGACGCCGACCCGGCCGCGCCGCCGGACTGGCGACGGATCGCCGACCGGCCGGTGGTCCGCTGGCACGACCAACGGACCTACTGGCTGGACGCCGCGCCGCCGGACGCGGTGCGGGCCGCACCCGACCAGGTGCACCGGGTACGCGACTGGGTGGTGCCGCTGCGCGACGGCGTCACCCCGGTCGAGCTGCGCGGCACGCTGGACTGGATCCCGCCGCCCGACCCGCTGCACTGGTGGGGCGGCACGCTGCTCGGTGCCGTACTGATGATGGTCGCTCTGGTGGCTACCGCCCGCCATGATCCGCGGACCGCACAGCTGGTCTCCGCCGGCGGGCTCGCCGTCGGCGCGGCGGCCGCCGTCGGCTATGCGATGGCCCGCGCCGTCGAATCCGGCACCGGTGGCCCGGCCGGCCTGCTCAGTGTGCTGCTCGACGGCCCGGTCTGGGCTCTGCTGACCGGGCTGGCCGCGCTGGCCGCCGCCGGGTACGCGGCACGCCGCCGAGCCGGTGCCGAGCTGGCCCTCGCCCTGACCGGCACCTGCCTGGCGGTCTTCGTTGGGGCGGCCAACGCCGCCGTGTTCACCCGGGCGATCGCCCCGGTGCCCGGACCGGCCTGGTGGCCGCGGATCGTGGTCGCCGCCGTCCTGGTCAGCGGGGTCGCCGTGGCGCTCGGCGCGGTGCTACGCCTGCGCGCGGAGCCCGTCACCGGCCCGGAAAGCGTCGGGCGGGCCGCCGGGGACGGACCGGGCAGCACCGGCCCGGACGGAGGCGAGCTGGCGCGCGGCGAGCAGCGGGTCGAAGCCGAACGGTAGCTCCAGCCGGTGCCGGGCCAGCAGCTCCGCGTCGGCGAGCAGGTCTGTGGTCGGACCGTCCGCCACCACCCGGCCGCCGTCCAGAATCACCGACCGGTCGCACAGCTCCAACGCGTACGGCAGGTCGTGGGTGACCATCAGGATCGTCACCGGCAGCCGGTGCAGGACCTCGGCCAGCTCACGACGGGCCGCCGGGTCGAGGTTCGACGACGGCTCGTCCAGCACCAGGATCTCCGGACGCATCGACAGCACCGTCGCCACCGCCACCCGCCGCCGCTGGCCGAAGGACAGGTGCTGTGGGGACCGGTCCCGGTGCTGCGCCATCCCGACGGCGTCGAGCGCCTCGTCGACCCGCGCCGCCAGCTCGGCACCGCGCAGCCCCAGGTTCGCCGGGCCGAACGCCACGTCCTCGGCGACGCTCGGCAGGAACAGCTGGTCGTCCGGATCCTGGAAGACGATGCCGACCCGGCGGCGTACCTCGGCCAGGGTCGCCCGCCGCTGATCCACCAGCAGCCCACCGACCTCGACCTGACCGGACCCGCCCCGAAGTACGCCGTTGAGGTGCAGCACCAGCGTGGTCTTGCCGGCACCGTTGGGCCCCAGCAACGCCACCCGGGCCCCGGCGGGCACGGTCAAATCCACCCCGTGCAGCGCCGGATGCCCGTCCGGGTAGCTGAACCGCAGGTCACGCACCCGCAGCGACGGCGGCACCGGGCCGACAGACGGCATCGGACCGCCGTCGCCGGCCGGCTGCGTCGAGCCCGCGTCGACCGGATCGCTCACCGCGACAACACCGCCACGGCGGCGATGGTAGCGGCCGTCACCGGTACCGACGCGGCCAGCATCCACTGGCCGGCCGTGGCACCGCCGGTGGCCTGCCAGGCCACCGGCATCCGACCGGTGTACCCGCGGGAGATCATCGCCAGGTACACCCGCTCGCCGCGCTCGAACGCCCGCAGGAACAACGCGCCGACGCCGGCGGCGAACCCGCGTACCTGCCAGAGGAAGCGCGGGTCGTCGCCCCGGGAGATCCGGGCGATCCGCATCCGTCGGGCCTCGTCGACCAGCACGTTGACGTAGCGCAGCATGAACGTGGCGATCTGGGTGACGATCGACGGGCAGCGCAGCCGGTCCAGCCCGACCAGCAGTTCGCGGCTGGTGGTGGTGGCCGCCAGCAGCAGTGACGCGAGCACCCCGAGGGTGGCCTTGGCCAGGATGTTCCAGCCGCCGTAGAGGCCCTCGACGGACAGGCTCAGACCGGCGAGCGGGATCCGTTCACCGCCGGCCAGCAGCGGTAGCGCGAACGCGAAGGCCACGAACGGGACCTCGATCAGCGACCGCCGGGCCAGCCAGCCCGCCGGCACCCGGGCGACGACGGCGACCGCCACGACCAGCAGCAGATAGCCGCCGAAGGCCCACAGCCGCTCGCGCGGGGTGGCCACCACCACCAGGGTGAACGCCAGCATCGCGGCGATCTTCGTCTCCGGCGGGAGCCGGTGCACCGGGCTGTCCCGCTCCAGGTGCAGCAACTGCGCGTGCCCGGCTCCCACCGCTGGTCAGCTCTTCGGTCCGCCGGCCGGCGCCCGGGCGGCCAGTGCCTCGCCGGCCGGCCGGCGGCTGCGGGTCAGCCAGAACAGCCCACCGGCGACCGCGAAGGTGAGCAGCACCCCCACGACGCCGGCGACCGCCGTACCGATGAAACCGTTGTCCACGGCGGTCAGGCCGTAGTCGGCGAACGGGCTGTCGGCCAGCTCGTGGTCCTGCGCGCCGGAGCCCATGCAGGCGCCGCCGACGATCTCCTCGCCGTCGAGTTCGCAGCCCTGGGTCGACGCCGAGTCCAGCCCGTCGGGCGAGCCGGAGGCGAAGTTGCTGACCACGCCGGCCAGCAGGAGGGAGACGAACAGGCCGGCCAGGATGAAACCGGTGTTGCGCTTCATGCGGCACCTCCGGCGGAAACGGAATGGCTGGTGGTCGGGCCGGTCGGGTCAGGGGTCGGGCTGGTCGGGCGGCGCAGGCCGCGCAGGGCGTACACCAGGTCGGGCCGGGTCCGGGCGACGGTCAGCACGGTGACCGCGGCGATCAGCCCTTCACCGACGCCGATCAGGACGTGGGTACCGGTCATCAGGGCCAGCACCTGGCCGAGGCCGAAGTCCTGCAGCGCGGTGGTGCCGCCGATGGCGTACTGCAGCACGAAGCTCAACGCGGCTGCGACCACGCTGACCACCGACGCGACGAAGGCGGTGACCGCCAGCCCGGTCGGCGTGCGTGGCAGCACCCGTAGCAGGACGAAGATCAGTCCGTACGCGGCGGCGGTGCCGACCAGCGCCATGTTGGTGACGTTCGGGCCGATCGCGGTGACCCCGCCGTCGGCGAACAGCAGTGCCTGCACGATCAGCACGATCGAGACGCAGAGTGCGCCGACCCATGGGCCGACCAGCAGCGCGGCCAGCGCGCCGCCGAGCAGGTGCCCGCTGACTCCGGGCAGCACCGGGAAGTTGAGCATCTGGACGGCGAAGATGAACGCGGCGACCAGGCCGGCCATCGGGGCGAGCCGGTCGTCGAGGTCCCGACGGCCGCGGACGACGCAGTACCCGAAGGCCACGGCGGCAAGGACGGCGCAGCTGATCGCTACGGGGCCGTTGAGCACCCCGTTCTGGATGTGGAGTGCGAGGGGGTCCACGTGGTTCCTCCCGGCTGGGCAGTCCGTTGGTGGCGCGGCCAGCCTATTTCGCCATCGCTGCTCTTGCATAGAGGATGCAACTGATCACGGTTGGCGGCCCAACCCGACCGGTAGCGGCGGGAGTAGGCTCCCGCCATGACCTCAGCTGCCACCGACGGGCCGGTCCGCCTCGCGCCGGGCGATTCCGCCCCGGAATTCACCTTACGGACCGACAGCGGCGACCAGTTGTCCCTCAAGGAGCTCCGCGGGCGCAACGTGGTGCTGTACGCGTACCCGTCGGCGATGACCCCGGGCTGCACCAAGCAGGCATGTGATTTCCGCGACTCGCTCGCCGGGCTGCAGGCCGCCGGCTACGAGGTGGTCGGTATCTCTCCCGACAAACCGGAGAAACTCGCCAAGTTCCGCGAGCGGGACGGGCTCACCTTCCCGCTGCTGTCCGACCCGGACAAGGCCGTGCTCACCGCGTACGGCGCCTACGGCGAGAAGCAGTTGTACGGCAGGACGGTCACCGGGGTGATCCGGTCGACCTTCGTGATCGACGCCGAGGGGCGGATCACCAAAGCGCTGTACAACGTCAAGGCCACCGGCCACGTCGCCAAGCTCCGCCGCGACCTCGGCCTCGACTGACGCGGCAGCCGCCGCCGGCTCCGGCTCCGGCCGACCGGGATTCGGCTAACCTGTCCTCGGCACGTAACCTAGGAGCGCTCGGGGCCGTAGCCCAATTGGCAGAGGCATGCGACTTAGGATCGCACCAGTGTGGGTTCAAGTCCCGCCGGCCCTACACAACGCCTGTCACCCAGGCCACCCGGAGTCGACACACCGCAATGATGCACCCACTCCACGTACGGCTGGGCTTCGTCCTTGATCCGCCGCTCGACGACGAGCTGCGCGAGCGGATCATCGCGGTCTGGGCGGACGCGACCAACGCCGGTGGCGCGGTCGGCTTCGTCGCCCCGGTGACCGTCGCCGACGTACGCCCGACCGCCGAGGCGGCGTTCGCCGGGGTCGCCGCCGGCATCGACCGGCTGCTCGTCGGCCACGACGATGCCGGGCTGGCCGCGTTCGTCTTCGTCACCAGCAACCGGTTCGACCTCAAGGAACACTGGCGGGTACTCAAGCGGGTGGTGGTCACGCCTGACCGGCAAGGGCGCGGCTACGGGCTGGCTCTGATGGCCGAGGCGGAGCGGGTCGGCCGGTCGATGGGGCTCTCCGCGCTGCAGGTCACCATCCGCGACGGGCACGGGCTGCCCGCGTTCTACCAGCGGTGCGGCTACCGGGAGGTGGGCCGGCTGCCGGGCGCGCTGCGGGTGGCCGACGGCGACGACCGGGACGAGATCATCATGTGGCGGGAACTGAGCGGCGCATCAGCCAGCAGGCCGGTGACAGGCTGACGGGGGGATCGGTCAGCCGCAGACTGACGGCGGCTCGGCAGCAGCCGCGGCCGGCACCGTCGACGGGCTGGCGGCCGCGCCGAGACCCGCTGCACCGGCGGTTGGCGACGGACCCGGCGAGGCCGACCCGGTGGGCGTTGGACCTGGCGACGGTGGTTCGGCGGCCGCCGTGGCCTGCGCCGGCGGCGGCCGGTCACCGGAGCCGTCGGCGGCCGAGGACGACCCGGCCGACCGGGAGCCGGAGCTGGAACCCGATCCGCTGCCGTACAGCCGCACGTCGGTCCGCTGGGTCCGCCCCGGGGCCAGCTGGACCCCCGGCACGGTCGCCCGGTTGCCGTACACGTCGGTGACCCGCAGGGAGTACGGGCCGGGGCCGAGTCCGTCGTCGGCGAGCCAGTAGTTGTAGTCGTGCCGGACAAGTCCGCGCCACCCCGATACGGTTCGGGCCTCGACCGTCGCGAGCGGGTTGCCGTGGTCAGTGACCCGTACCGCGAACCACCACTGCGACGCGCCCTCCTTGACCCGCACTGCGAGCGGCCCGGTCGGCGGGTCGACCACCGCCCGGTAGCTGACGTCGACGATGCCCCGCACCGGGTCGGCGATCCGGGCGAACGCCTCCCGGGACAGGTCGAGGTGGCCGGCGGCGCACTCCGGGCACTGGTCCATGACGACGACGCGGACGGTGCCGCGGGGACCGGTGACATCGAGGTACCCGCCGCACGCGGCGGCGTCGGCGTACTCGTCCGGGCCGAGCGCGACGTACATCCGGTCGGCCGGCGCACTGTCGAACGAACAGTTGCCACCCTGCGCCTGCGCGTCGTAGAAAGTGGCCTTGCCCTGGTTGGTGCCGCCGCCGGCGGGTGGTGCCGCGCAGGCCGGGCTGGCACCGACCTGGGCAGCCAGCAGCAGGCCGAGCAGGCCGGCCCCGGCCGCCGACGCGCCGCCGGCCAGCCAGCGGGTCCGGCCGGCCGGGAAAGGCCGGCGGGCATGGAAGGCGGGTCCGTCGTCGGTCACGTCCAGCGATGCTGCCGTACTGCGACGTACCCGGGCAACGGTCCTAAGTGAGACCTAAGAGTCGGGACCGGCCGCAACCACCACGTTGTCGCCGACGGTGATCCGCCCGGTGCCGTCCGGGATGAGGTTCATCCCGAACAGGACACCCTTCGGGCCACGATGGTGTCGGGCGAGGATCCGCAGCGGCTGCTGGCCGCGTTCGCCGGTGTCCTGGTCGGTGGTGGTCACGACGCAGCGGGTGCAGGTCTTGGCCACCCGGAAGGTGACGTCGCCGATCCGGATCCGACGCCCCAGCCAGCCGTCCTCGGCCCAGGCCGGCGCTCCACTAATCACCACGTTGGGGCGGAACCGGTGCATCGGCAACGGCGCGGCCGGGTCGCCCGACTCGACGAGCCAGTCGTTGACCGCGTCGAGGGAGGCCGCGTTGGTCAGCAGCACCGGATAGCCGTCGGCGAAGCTGACCACGTCGCCGGAGCGGCCGTGGTCGGGGTCGACCGCCCGTACCGCCGGGTCGGCCAGCCAGGCCAGTCGGGCCGGCCTGCCGATGAGCGTACTGATCCAGTCGTGTGCGGCGGCCGCAGCGAGCCGGGCCGGCACCGGGGTCTTGGCCCGGAAGACACGGACCTGCACCGGCGGGCCGGCGACCGGCGCGCGGACATCCAGTCTGGGCGCGACCGGCGGGGGAACGTCCGGCGTCGGCCGGCCGGTGTGCAGGATGAGTCCACCGGCGACGGGCCGGGGGTGGATGTGGACCAGGGCCGGAGCCTCCCGCTGGGTGATGCCGACCCCGTCCGGGTCGATGATCATCCAGCGTCGGTCCCCGGCCAGGCCCCAGGGCTCGACCCGGGCGTCGTCGTGGTCGAGCCGGCGACACCCCTTGACCGGGTACGTGTGGAGGGCGGCGACCCGGACGCCGGTCACGACGGCGGCCGGGTGCGGACCGGGTTGCGACACGGCGACAGGCGTTCCACGCGCTGGTTCTACCACAGCCGCCGCCGGTGCCGGCGCGGCCACCGTTGCCGGCTGAATGAAATATTGCATACAGTGTCAGGGTGAATGACAGCGAGGTCGTCCCGGCCGCTTCGGCCGAACGGGTGCTCGACCTGTTCACCGGGGTCCGCCTCACCCCCACCCAACGTCGGATCGCGCACAGCCTGGTGCAGCACGCCGGATCCGCCGCGTTCCTGTCCGCCGCCGAGGTCGCCGAGCTGGCCCGGGTCAGTCAGCCGTCGGTCACCCGGTTCGCGATGGCGCTCGGCTACGACGGCTACCCGGCGCTGCGCCGCCGACTACGCGAGTTCGCCGTCAACCCACCAGGCACCGGCCAGCCCGGCGGCGCTGCCGGCCTGCCCGTACCGCGCGGCGAGTCCCGGCGCGGCGGGCGGCGGGCCTACGCCGCCGACAACGAGATGCAGCGCGCGGTCCGCGCCGAGGCCCGGCATCTGAGCATGCTCGCCGACCAGCTCGGCGATCGGGACCGGCTCACCGCCGCCGGCACCCTGCTGGCCGGCAGCACCCCGCTGCCGGTACTGGGGCTGCGGGCCGCCGCCCCACTGGCCACCTACTTCGGGTTCTTCGCCGCCAAGGTCCGCCCGGACGTACGGGTGCTGGACAGCGGCGGCAGCCTGCTGCCGGAGCGCCTGGAACAGACCCGGGAAGCCGGCGCGACCGCGCTGCTGGCCATCGTGCTGCCCCGCTACCCTCGGGAAGCCGTCGACGCGCTGGTCGAGGCGCGCGCCGTCGGCCTGGCCGTGGTGCTGATCACCGACTCCCTGTTGAGCCCGGCCGCCGAACACGCCGACCTGGTGCTGCCCGCCCCGGTCGGCGACCAGCTGGTGTTCGATCTGCACGCCGCGCCGATGGCGTTGGCGATGGTCCTGCTGCAGGCGATCTGCGACGCGGCACCGGGCGAGGCGCAGCGGCGGCTGGAGCAGTTCGAGCGCTCCGCCGCCCAGCGCAATGTCTTCATCGGCTGACCACCCGGAAGGGACCGCGACATGGCTGAGCTGATCCGGGCGGCGCGCGGCGCCAACCGTACCGCCAAGGGGTGGCCGCAGGAGGCCGCGCTGCGGATGCTGATGAACAACCTCGACCCGGACGTCGCCGAACGCCCCGACGACCTGGTGGTGTACGGCGGCACCGGCCGGGCGGCCCGGGACTGGCCGTCCTACCACGCACTGGTGGCGACGCTTAACGAGCTGGCCGACGACGAGACGATGCTGGTCCAGTCGGGCCGGCCGGTCGGCGTCCTGCGCACCCACGAGTGGGCGCCCCGGGTGCTGCTGGCCAACTCGAACCTGGTCGGCGACTGGGCGACCTGGCCGGAGTTCCGCCGGCTGGAGCAACTCGGCCTGACCATGTACGGGCAGATGACCGCCGGCTCGTGGATCTACATCGGCACCCAGGGCATCCTGCAGGGCACCTACGAGACGTTCGCGGCGGTCGCCGCCAAACTGGCGGCGGGCACCACGACCACGCCGGTCGACCCCACCGCGCCGCCGGCCTGGATCGACCGGGTCGGTGCCGCGTCGCTGGCCGGCACGCTGACGCTGACCGCCGGCTGCGGCGGGATGGGCGGCGCGCAGCCGCTCGCGGTCACCATGAACGGTGGGGTGTGCCTGATCGTCGACGTCGACCCGCAGCGACTGGCCCGCCGGGTCGCCACCGGCTACCTGGACACCGTCGCCGCCTCGCTGGCCGAGGCGGTCACCTTGGCCCAGGCCGCCCGGCGGGACCGGCGGGCGCTGTCGGTCGGCGTGGTCGGCAACGCGGCGACCGTCTTGCCGCAGCTGCTCGCCGACGGCGTCGAGATCGACATCGTCACCGACCAGACCAGCGCGCACGACCCGCTGAGCTACCTGCCGGAAGGGGTCGAGCTGGCCGACGCGGCGGCGTACGCCGGCCGGGCACCGCAGGAGTACACGCAGCGGGCCCGGGAGTCGATGGCCCGGCACGTCGCCGCGATGGTCGGCTTTGCCGACGCCGGTGCCGAGGTGTTCGACTACGGCAACTCGATCCGCGACGAGGCCCGGCTCGGCGGCTACGATCGGGCGTTCGACTTCCCCGGTTTCGTGCCGGCGTACATCCGGCCGCTGTTCTGCGCCGGCAAGGGTCCGTTCCGGTGGGCGGCGCTGTCCGGCGATCCGGCCGACATCGCCGCCACCGACCGGGCGATCCTCGACCTGTTCGGCGACAACGAGGCGCTGGCCCGCTGGATCCGGCTGGCCGGCGAACGGGTCGCCTTCCAGGGGCTGCCGGCCCGGATCTGCTGGCTCGGGTACGGCGAACGGGAACTCGCCGGGGTGCGGTTCAACGAGATGGTGGCCCGCGGTGAGCTGGCCGCCCCGGTGGTGATCGGCCGGGACCATCTGGACTGCGGTTCGGTGGCGTCGCCGTACCGGGAGACCGAGGCGATGGCCGACGGCTCCGACGCGATCGCCGACTGGCCGCTGCTCAACGCCCTGGTCAACACGGCCAGCGGCGCGTCCTGGGTGAGCATCCACCACGGCGGCGGGGTCGGCATCGGCCGGTCGATCCACGCCGGTCAGGTCTGCGTCGCCGACGGGTCGGCGCTGGCCGGGCAGAAGATCGAGCGGGTGCTGCGCAACGACCCGGCGACCGGGGTGCTGCGCCACGTCGACGCCGGCTACCAGCTGGCCGGTCAGGTCGCCGCCGCGCATGACCTGCCGGTGCCGATGGGCCGCCGATGACCGGCCCGGCCCCGGTGAGCACCGCTGACCCGCTGGTCGAACGGTTCCGGGCGATGTGGGCGCAGCTGGCCGGCATCGGCCGTGATCCGGGTACCGGCGGATACCTGCGCTACGCCTGGTCGGCGGCGGAGCTGACCTGCCGGGAGTGGTTCACCGCCGAAGCCCGCCGACGCGGGCTGGCGGTGCGCCCCGACGGCAACGGCAATCTGTGGGCCGACTGGATACCGTCCGGGGTCGACCCGACCAGCCCGGCGGTGGTCACCGGCAGCCACTTCGACTCGGTGCCGCACGGCGGCGGCTACGACGGACCGCTGGGCATCGTGTCGGCGCTGCTCGCCGTCGACGAACTGCGGGAGCGTGGCTTCACCCCGGCCCGGCCGGTGACCGTCGCCGCGTTCGTCGAGGAGGAGGGCGGCCGGTTCGGCCTGGCCTGCCTCGGATCGCGGCTGCTCACCGGCGGCGTGTCGGCGCAGTACGCGCTGGCGCTGACCGACTCCGACGGGGTGACGGTGGCCGAGGCGATGCAGGCGGCCGGTGCCGACCCGGCGGCGGCCGGGCCGGACCCGGACCGGTTGGCCCGGGTCGGGGTCTTCGTCGAGTTGCACGTCGAGCAGGGCCGGGCGTTGGTCGACCTCGGTGCCCCGGTCGGGGTGGCCAGCATGATCTGGCCGCACGGCCGGTGGCGACTGGAGTTCACCGGTGCCGGCGACCACGCCGGCACCACCCGGATGGTCGACCGCCGGGACCCGATGCTGACCTGCGCGCACACCGTACTCGCCGCCGACGCGCAGGCCCGCCGGCTGGGCGCGCACGCCACCATCGGCCGGGTCGCGGTGCGACCCAACGCCACCAACGCGATCCCAGCCCAGGTGCACGCCTGGCTGGACGCGCGGGCCGCCGACGACACCGCCCTGACCACACTGGTCAAGGCGGTCGGGGCCGAGGCGGCGGCCCGGGCGCAGGCGGACGGTACGTCGGTGGCGGTGGTCCGCGAGTCGGACAGCCCGCCGGTCGCCTTCGACCCGGACCTGACCGACCGGATCGCCACGGCGGTGGGTGCGCAGCTGACCGGCGCGGTGCCGGTGCTGCCGACCGCCGCCGGGCACGACGCCGGCGTCCTGGCCGGACACGTGCCGACGGCGATGATCTTCGTACGGAATCCGACCGGGGTGTCGCACGCCCCGACCGAGCACGCCACCGACCACGACTGCGCCACCGGGGTGCGGGCCCTCGCCGCCGCGCTGGCCGACCTGGCTGGCAAATGAGGCGGCCGGCGGATCGGGCCGCCCGGACGCGGGTGCCGGCGAATCGGGCGGCCCGGACGCGGGTGCCGGCGGCCAGTGCGGCCCGAACAAGGTGGTACGCCGAGCACGCCTGGCTGGGCGGGCCGGCACCGGCGGCCGGGGTGCTGATCGAGGCCGAGGCGGGCCGGTTCACCGCGGTCACCGCCGGGGTGGCGGCACCGCCGGGCGTACCGAGGCTCGCCGGGGTGACCCTGCCCGGCCTGGCCGACGCCCACTCGCACGCCTTCCACCGGGCGCTGCGCGGGCGGACCCACGACGACCGGGGCAGCTTCTGGTCCTGGCGGGACCGGATGTACGCGGTCGCCGGGCGGCTCGACCCGGACAGCTACCTGGCGCTGGCCCGCGCGGTGTACGCCGAGGCGGCGCTCGCCGGGGTGACCTGCGTCGGCGAGTTCCACTACCTGCACCACGATCCGCAGGGCCGGCGGTACGCCGAGCCGAACGTGATGGCCGACGCGCTCGCGCAGGCGGCCGCCGACGCCGGGGTGCGGCTCACCCTGCTGGACACCTGCTACCTGACCGCCGGGGTGGACGGGGCACCGCTGACCGGGGTGCAGCGCCGGTTCGGCGACGCCGACGCGGCAGCCTGGGCGCGGCGGGCGCAGGCGTGGACACCGGCGGGCGACCATGTCCGGGCCGGGGCGGCGGTCCATTCGGTACGGGCGGTACCGGCCGCCGGGCTGCCGGTCGTCGCCGGGGCAGCGGCGCAGCGGGGCGTCCCGCTGCACGTACACCTGTCGGAGCAGCCGGCCGAGAACGAGGCCTGTCTGGCCCGGCACGGCCGCACCCCGACCGCGCTGCTGGCCGACGCCGGGGTGCTCGGCCCGAGGACGACCGCCGTGCACGCCACCCATCTGACCGACGCCGACGTGGCGCTGCTCGGCGACGCCGGGGCCGGGGTCTGTCTCTGCCCGACGACCGAACGGGACCTGGCCGACGGGATCGGCCCGGCCGGGCCGCTGTCGGCCGCCGGGGTCACGCTGAGCCTGGGCAGTGACAGCCACGCGGTGATCGACCTGTTCGAGGAGGCGCGGGCGGTGGAGACGCATGAGCGGCTGCGCACCGGACGGCGGGGACACTTCTCCCCCGGTGAGCTGCTGACCATGGCGTCCAAGGCGGGGCATCAGGCGCTGGGCTGGGCCGATGCCGGCCGGATCGCGGTAGGTGCCCGCGCCGACCTGGTCACCGTCCGGTGCGACAGCGTACGGACCGCCGGGGTCGACCCGGCCGGCCTGGTGTTCGCGGCGACCGCCGCCGACGTCACCGACGTGGTGGTCGACGGCCGGCCGGTGGTCGCCGACGGCCGGCATCTGCACCTCGACGTACCGGCCGAGCTGGCCGCCGCGATCCGGGCGGTGACGACCGGATGACGACGGCGGCGGGCACCCTGCTGGTGACCGGCATCGGCGAGCTGGTCACCAACGATCCGACCCACGACGGCGGCCCGCTGGGGCTGCTCACCGACGCGGCGGTGCTGGTCGACGGCGACCGGATCGCCTGGGTGGGGCGCAGCGCCGACGCCCCGGCGGCCGACTGCCGGCTCGACGCGGGCGGCCGGGCCGGGCTGCCCGGTTTCGTGGACAGCCACGCGCATCTGGTCTTCGCCGGGGACCGGGCGAGCGAGTTCGCCGCCCGGATGGCCGGGGTCCGCTACGACGGCGGCGGCATCCGGACCACGGTGGCGGCGACCCGCGCCGCCAGCGACGACGAGCTGCGCGGCACCGTCGGGCGGCTGCGCCGCGAAGCGCTGCGGCAGGGCAGCACCACGATCGAGATCAAAAGCGGGTACGGGCTCAGCGTCTCCGACGAGGCCCGGTCGTTGCGGGTGGCGGCGGAGGTCACCGACGAGACGACGTTCCTCGGCGCCCATGTGGTGCCGGCCGAGTACGCGGACCGCCCGGACGACTACGTCGACCTGGTCACCGGTGACATGCTGGCCGCCGCGGCCCCGTTCGCCCGCTGGGTGGACGTATTCTGCGAACGCGGCGCGTTCGACGGCGACCAGGCCCGCGCGGTACTCGCCGCCGGGGCCGCCGCCGGCCTGGGGCTGCGGGTGCACGCCAACCAGCTGGGACCCGGACCGGGGGTTGCGGTGGCGGTGGAGCTGGGGGCGGCCAGCGCCGACCACTGCACTCATCTGTCCGACGCGGACGTGGCGGCGCTGGCCGGATCGGCGACGGTGGCGACGCTGCTGCCGGGCGCGGAGTTCTCCACCCGGGCGGCGTACCCGGATGCCCGCCGGCTGCTCGACGCCGGTGCGACGGTGGCGTTGGCCACCGACTGCAACCCGGGCTCGTCGTACACCACGTCGATGCCGTTCTGTATCGCGCTGGCGGTACGCGAGATGGGAATGACCCCGGCGGAGGCGGTCTGGGCGGCAACCGCTGGTGGCGCCCGGGCACTGCGTCGCGCCGACGTCGGCGTGCTGCGCCCGGGTGCCCGCGCCGACCTGCTGCTGCTCGACGCACCGTCGCATCTGCACCTGGCCTACCGGCCGGGGGTGCCACTGGTCCATCATGTCCTGCATAACGGAGCACCAGCATGTCTACTGTGATGATCGGACCTGACGGGATGACCGCAGCCCAGGTGCGGGCGGTGGCCCGGGACGGGGCGCGGGTCGAGCTGAGCCCCGGCGCGGTCGCGGCGATGACCCGCAGCCGGGACATCGTCGAGTCGATCGAACGCGACGGCCGCCCGGTGTACGGCGTCTCCACCGGGTTCGGCGCGCTGGCCAGTAGTTTCGTCGCGCCGGACCGGCGTTCGGAGCTGCAGCACGCGCTGATCCGCTCGCACGCGGCCGGGATCGGCGCGCCGATGCCCGACGAGGTGGTCCGGGCCATGCTGGTGCTGCGGGTACGGTCGCTGGCGCTGGGCCGTTCCGGGGTACGGCCGCTGCTGGCGCAGGCGCTGCTGGACCTGCTCAACCATCGGATCACCCCGTGGGTGCCGGAGCACGGGTCGCTCGGTGCCTCCGGGGACCTGGCACCGTTGGCGCACTGCGCCCTGGTGCTGATGGGTGAGGGCTGGGTGCGGGATCCGGACACCGGAGACCGGGTCGACGGCGCGGTGGCGTTGCGTCGGGCCGGGCTGGCCCCGGTGGAGCTGGCCGCCAAGGAGGGTCTGGCGCTGATCAACGGCACCGACGGCATGCTCGGCATGCTGCTGCTGGCGGTCGAGGACGCCGGGCACCTGTTCACCATGGCGGATGTGACGGCCGCGTTGGCGATCGAGGCGATGCTCGGCTCGGACCGGCCGTTCCAGGCCGAGCTGCACACCATCCGGCCGCATCCCGGTCAGGCGGTGTCGGCCGGCAACATCCACCGGCTGTTGCAAGGCTCGGCGGTGATGGACTCGCACCGCGACGACCTGATGCACGCGGTGCAGGACGCCTACTCGATGCGGTGCGCGCCGCAGGTCGCCGGCGCGGCCCGGGACACGCTGACGTTCGCCGGCACGGTCGCCGGCCGGGAGCTGCGGTCGGTGGTGGACAACCCGGTGGTGCTGCCGGACGGGCGGGTCGAGTCGACCGGCAACTTCCACGGCGCGCCACTCGGCTTCGCCGCCGACTTCCTGGCCATCGCGGCCGCCGAGGTCGGGTCGATCAGCGAACGCCGGGTGGACCGGCTGCTGGACGTCAACCGGTCCCGTGGCCTGCCGGCGTTCCTGTCCCCGGACGCCGGGGTCAACTCCGGGCTGATGATCGCCCAGTACACCGCCGCCGGCATCGTCGCGGAGAACCGCCGGCTGGCCGCACCGGCCTCGGTGGACTCGGTGCCCACCTCCGGAATGCAGGAGGATCACGTGTCGATGGGCTGGGCGGCGACCCGCAAGCTGCGTACCGTGCTGGACAACCTGACCAGCCTGCTGGCGGTGGAGCTGCTGGCGGCGGTACGCGGTCTGCAGCTGCGCGCCCCGTTACGGCCGTCGCCGGCCGGCCAGGCGGCGGTGAAGCTGGTCGGCGCATTGGCCGGTCAGCCGGGGCCGGACATCTTCCTGGCCCCGGCTTTGGAGGCGACGCGCGCGGTGGTGGCCGGCACCGAACTGCGGGCGGAGATCGAGGCCCGGATCGGCCCGCTGCGCTGACCCGATGCGTGTCGCCGTCACGCCGTGCCGGTCCGCTATCTGCTAGGCCGACACCGTGGGTGCTGGGCGGTGGATAAGCTGGCAGCCCTTCCATGATTCGCGGCTCTGTTGGCCGGGTCGGACCTGGCGGACATAGCCGAGGCGACGGTTTGGAGGTCAACGAGGTTATCCGCCGGTGGCAGCGGTGGGCCGATGGTTAGGCGCGGCTGGACATCGGTGGACGTCCGGCAGCGGACCTTGGTTGAGGTTGGGGCCATCGAGCATCGGCTCGGTCCGGGTTGATCTCGCGGGTCGCCCCACCGTCATCGTGTCTACGCCGGTCAGTCGTCCGGTGGTAGGACGACTCGGCGCCTAGGCGACCTGGGTACGGTGCGCGGTGGTCTCGGCGTCCCTCGTCGTACTCCGGGTACGCAGCCAAGCTGCGTACCGCGTCCACATCCACATCCGCCGCCGATTGCCGGCCCGCTCCGCTGCCCGCCGGGCCACGGATACGCCGCCGTCGACCTGGTCATCCGCCAGACGGAGACCGTTGCCAACAGGTGCGCTCCCAGAAGCAAGCCTCGTATCAGACCATCAGATCTGACGTGCGATCTCGAAGGCGCAGCCCCAGGAGACGGTCACGCCGGCTCCGCCGTGGCCGTAGTTGTGGATTACGCGGGTCTCGTAGAGCTGTTGCTCCTCAACACGGACGTACGGCCGGGTGGGTCGAAGGCCAACTCGGTGCTCGATGACCTGGGCGTTGCGGAGGCGTGGTTCGACATCGGCGCAGCGGGCGATGATCGCGGCTGCTGTGTCTGGATCTGGTTCTCGGCTCCAGTCGCCAGGTTGAGCGGTGCCGCCGAGGATGAGAGCCTCGCCCTGCGGGTAGAAGTGCAGCAGGTCCGGTGAGAGCACGGTGTCTTCAGAGAAAAACTCGGTGATGCCGGGGTTCTCGACGACGACGAGTTGGCCTCGGATCGAGGTGAGTTCTGGGTCCGGCACGAGGTCACGGGCGCTCACTCCGGAACAGTTGACGATCAGCGGAGCGACCTGAACGGCCTCGTCGAGGGAGCCGATCCGGCGGAGGGCGATCTCCCCACCCGCTGCCTCCAGCCGCTGTCGCAGGTAGCCGAGGTAGACCGGCATGTCGACCAACGGGACGGTGTACCGCCAGCCGGTGGCGAATCCGTCCGGTAGCTCGCTCGGCTTGCACATCCGGAACCCGTCGAGTTGGTTGCCCCACTCCGGCGGTTCGACGGGCTTGCGGGATGCCTCGATGCCGGAGACGAGCCGTACCCCGGTCGCCGGGTCGGTGGCGAGCTGCTTCAAGACCTCCAGTGTCTGGGCGCTCCAGACGCGGACCCGGTCGACGGGTTCGACGAGGTACGGGCCCCACATTGCCCCGGCGGCGTACGAGGTGGTCTGCTCGGGTGGCTCGGCGGCCCAGATCTTGACCCGTAGGCCGGCTTCGGCGAGGCAGATGGCGGTGGTGAGGCCGGAGACGCCGGCGCCGATGACCAGGGCGTCGAGATCGGTGCGGGCCATTGTTTGACCGTAGTGTCAGGCGGGTTGTCGCGCGAGCGCGTTCTCAAGGTCGGGGAGCAGGTCGGCGACGCTGTGGTTCCGCTTCCGTCGGCGGAGTTCCTGCGCGAGTGTGCTGAGCAGTGCGGTGCTGCGGGGTGAGCGGACCTGTTCGAGCCGGGATATGGCCATTCGGGTTACTGCGCAGGCGTCGTCGAGTTTGCCGTGGGCGGTGTAGCCGAGGGCGAGCCAGGCTCCTTCGTAGAGGGCGCGTCGCTGGTAGGGGACGTCTGGTCGGCGGGCGTAGGCGCCGGTGCGCAGGAGCGTTTCGCCTTTACGGAGCAGGGCTCGCCCGTCGGTTCCTCGGCCGTCGGCCACTACTTGTCGTCCGGCGAGGATCATGGCGTAGCCGGCCTGGCAGTCGAGGTGGTTCGGGGTGAGGTAGTACATCCACTCCGGGTCGCGGTTGGGATGCCGTTTCGCGAGCTGGTCGTGGGACTCGGCCCAGGTGCGTTCGCACTGGTCGACGCGTCCGGCGGCGGCGTGGGCGTACGCGAGGCGGGACAGCACGGACGCCTGGACGGTCGCGGCGGATCGGTCGGAGATCCGGCGGGCGGCATTGCCGAGGCGTAGGCCGTCGTCGGTGTCGCCGAGTGAGGCGGCTTGGAATGACAGGTCGGCGAGGATGTGCGCTTCCATGGATCGGTATCCGGCGTCGTGCGCGGCGCGCAGGCCGGTGAAGTAGTACCGCTGGGCAAGCCCTTGCTGTCCGGCGTCGAACGCCTTCCAGCCGGCGAGTTGGGCGAGGTCGGCGAGGGCGACTAGGAGTCGGCGGCTCGTGGCGTCGGTGTGGCCACCGTCGCGGAGTACGAGCAGAACCGCGCGGACCTGGGCACCGACGTAGCCGAGGCCGGCCGCGCCGCCGCGTTCGTCGTCGAGTAGTTGCAGGCGCGGCACGCTGGCTTCGATCTGTTCGACGAGTGGATCGTCCGGTGTCGCGGTCGGGAGTGTGGTCCCGCCGGCCGGGAGGTGTACGTCGAGGTAGATGTTCACTGCCTGGGCAAGGGCGGCCCCGGAGACCGCGAGGAACATTCGCCTGTCCACGAGCCCTCCCAACAGCCAGTCTTCTGCGACCAGCATGGTGCTCGCGAGGTTCCACGATCCGTTCATGCCGGTGCTGGCCGCCATCACCAGCGTGCCATCTGTGGCGGCGGGCTGCCCGTGCCAAAGGTCCCCTGCGGTCACGATGCGGCCGAGGCGGCGGGAGATGACGTAGGCGGTCAACGCCGGTAGCGGCGGGCGTGGGACGCCGCCGGCGTCGCGCCAGTGGTAGGGCGCGGTTTCGGCGAGTGTGCCGGGTCCGAAGCGCCGGTTGATCTCCCGAGCGAGAGTGCGCGGGGTGAGACCGGCTTCGGCCATGTGCGCGGCGAGGGCTTGGTTGGTGCGGTCGGGTGGCGATCCCATCGGCTCCTCCGCAGGGGTCAACCGACGGTACCGCGAAGCCGCCAGATCATGTGTCCGCTGTGGCCAATGCAAGTTTACGCTCTTGACGCGTTCATCCCCTGCCTCGGCGGTACCGGTTCGCGGTCTGCTGGATGCGTCCCCGCCGGCGTACCGCCGAGAAGGGCTGCGCCGGCGGGTGAACACCTCGACGGGCGAGCGGAGGACCTGATGCGCACTTCGGCGATGACCCAGACCAAACCTCCATGGGACTGGGAGTTCGACTGGCACCTGACGAACCGCTGCAACTTCTTCTGCGAGTACTGCCACCCGCAGATTCGTTTCGTGCTCAACCGCAAGCACCTCGACGAGCCGACCCCGGACCTGGTGGTCCGTCGCTTCGACGAGCTGGGCAAGGTCTGCCTGGTGCACATGTCCGGTGGGGAGCCGTTCATGTTCCCCGGGTTCGTCGAACTGTGCCGAGGGCTGGCCGACAACCACTTCATCAGCATCAACACCAACCTCGCCTCCGACGACATCGCGGAATTCGCCGACCGTGTCCCGGCTGGCCGGGTGGCGAAGATCGTCGCCGCGATCCACCAGCCCGAACGCGAGTTGCGCGGGCTGGAACTCGACGCCTACGCCCGCAACTACCTGATCCTGCGACGCGGCGGATTCGACGTGACCGCCCTGTACGTGCTGTATCCGCCGCTGCTCGGTCGGTTCGCCGCCGATCTGGATCGGTTGCGTGAGCTGGGTGTGGACCACATCCGAGCCAAGGTGTTCAAGGGCGTCCACGAGGGCATCCGCTATCCGGAGGGCTACACCGACGAGCAGAAGGCGCTGGTGCTGGCCAACTCCGGCGAGTACGTCTTCAACCGGCCCTACCTCGACGGGATGCTCTCCTTCCGAGGCCAGGCGTGCACCGCCGGTGTCACCTCGTTCAAGGTCACCGTCACCGGTGATGTACGCCGATGCGCTTCCGTGCCTACCGGCTACGGAAATCTCTACGACGGCACCTTCCGGCCTGCCGACGTCAACGAGCCGTGCCCCGCCAAGCGGGTGCTGGTCCTGTCGCAGTGCCTGTCCTACCTCGTCGATCCTCCGGTCCGCCCCGAGCTGGGCGTCGACTCGGACGACCGCTGACAACGAAGGGCGTTCCCCATGCAGATCTCGATTCGTCACGCCTGCGTCGACCCGGACGACCAGCCGTTCGATGTCGCCGAACGCAAGGGCGTCGGCCACCCGGACAGCCTCGCCGACCTGGTCGCCGACGCCTTTTCCCAGCGCTACTCATCCTGGTGCCTGCGCGAGTTCGGAGCCATCCCCAACCACTGGGTCGACAAGGTCAACCTCGTCGGTGCCGCAGCCGACGTCCGCTTCGGCGGCTTCGACATCCTCAAGCCAGCCGACTGCTACCTCTTCGGCAAGATCACCGATCAGGTCGGTGACACGCAGGTGCCCGTTGAGGACATCTTTCGGGCAGTCGTCCTCGACATCCTCCCGACCGCACTCGGCGACTACCGCATCCTCGAACACCTACGCCTGCACATCAACAACACGCGCGGCACCGCCGTTGACCACGACCCGAGGTTCTACCGCCCTGACGAGGCATTGGACATCAACGCCGTGCTCGCGACCGAGTCCGTCGCCAACGACACCGTCGTCTGCGTCGGCGTCGGCCGGCGCGGACTCGCCGCCGACCTTGCGATACGGCTGGAACGACGGCTCACCAGCGAAGGATTCCGGCAGGTCGTGCCGGGCGCCGGCACCGATGTGAAGGTCATGGTGGTCCGGATCGGGTCGGCGCTGGAGGTCACGGCCGCTGTGCCGTTCCATCCCGAACTGGTCGGCTCCTGGACGACGTACCGCACAGCGCTCGCCGAGGCACAGAGCACCGTCTCCGCCGAGTTGAAGTCTCTGCTCGACCAGGATCCCCGGTCCCGGAACGTGACCGGACTGTCGCTGCATCTCAACACGAAGGATGTGCCGGGCCGCGGCTACCTGGCGCCGTTCGGCACGTCGCTGGGCAAGGGCGACTGCGGTGCGGTCGGGCGAGGCAACCGGTACAGCGGAGCCATTGAGCCGCTGCGCCCGGCGAGCGGCGAGGCGCCTGCCGGCAAGAACCCGGTTCACCACGCCGGCAAGATCTACACCGCGCTCGCTGCCGAGGCCGCTGAGCGGGTGCTGGCCGAAACCTCGGTGTACGCCGAGGTCACCATCGCTGCCCGCAACGGCGGCCAGCTCGACGATCCGGCACACGTCCTGGTTTCAGTGGACCGCGAGGTCGACGCCGCGACCGTGGCCGAAATTGAAGAGGCGGTGCGCCGTGCCGTCGCCGGGGCTGCCACCTTCGCCTCACGGTTCCTCGCCGCCGAGCCGCTGGCCCGGTTCCGCAACGGAGTCCCGCTATGACCACGAAGGCACTGTCCGATGCGCACATGATGCACCTCGCCGCTCTCCGCGCCCAGTCTGCGGTGATCGACGCGGAAGGCCTACGCATCGGCTCGCAGTACGTGATGTTCTTCGCCGAGGCCGACCTGATGCGCGAGCACGTCACCCGCCTCACCGAGGGTTTCACCCGCCCCAACGTGTTGGAGGTCGGGCTCGGCCTCGGCGTGTTCGCCACCCAGCTTCTGGAGCGTGAGGTCGGTTCGTTCACGGCGATCGAACCTCACCCAGAGGTCGCGCTGATGGCGCGCACACGGGTGGTCGACGCCTTCGACGTGCCGGTGCGGGTGCTCGTCGACCCGTGGCAGCTGGTGACACTGCCAGCCGACGCCTTCGACGCGATCATGTACGACACCTGGCCGCCGGACGGACACGCCGACTCCGACTTCGCCGAGTTCGTCGCCCACGTCGCGATGCGCTGCCTCCGCCCGGGCGGCCGGTTCAGCTTCTTCCACAGCGGCACCTCGATCGGCCCGGCCCGCCGCGCCGTCCTCGACCGGCACTTCGCGAGATGGACCGCCTACCCGCACACCATGCCGGCAGAGCAGACCCCACCGCACTGGACCAAACCCAGCCGCGACTTCCTCGTCCCGATCGCCACGAAAGGCGGCGCCTGATGGCCTCTCCGATCGCACCGGCGGTCTCCGCACAGCAGATCGACCGGTTCGCCTCCCACGGATACCTCGTCCTGCCGGACCTGTTCCCGCCCGCCACCATCCAGAAGCTCCGCGTCGAGGCCGACACGCTTCTCCGGGACCGGCTTGCCCGGATGGTCGCCAGCAGGACACTCGACCCACGCGTCACCTGGTGGCGTCTCGCCAGCGGTGTGCCGTACGTCCTCAAGGTCAAGCCCGTGGTCGACCTGTCCCCAGCCGCCACGGCGATGGCGGACAGCCTCGCGCTGCGCAGCGTCGTCGCCGACCTGCTCGGCGCGCCACCCAAGCTGATGGACAACAAGCTCATGTACAAGCAGACCGTCGACATCACCGCCGGGTGGGCGACGCTTCCAGTACTCGGTGAAGAGGTCCGCAAGCACACCGACGCCGCCTACTACGCGACCTGCGGCTACCCGCGAGTGCTCACCGTCGCCGTCTGCCTCGACCCCTGCACCGAAACGGCCGGTGCGCTGCGGGTCTGGCCCGGCAGCCACCGCCACACCATCACGATGATCCCGACCGCCAATCAGGGACCCGTCGTACCCGACACCGCCGCACCCGACGAGGCAGCCCTGACCCTGATCGCCGAACCCGGCACGGTATTGATCTGGGACGCCGCCCTGGTCCACGCCAGCGGACCCAACACCTCCGGCCACCCACGTCGACTACTCGTGCTCGGCTACAGCCCCGCCCACCCGGACAACGGGGAGCCGCGATGAAGATCCTCGTGCTCGGCGGCACCCGATTCGTCGGCCGGCACATCGTGGAGGAATGCCTCCGACGCGGAGACGACGTCACCGTGCTCTACCGGGGCCGCTCCCCGTCACCCTTCACCGGAATCGCCCGCCACGTCCTGACCGACCGACGCGCGCCAACCGTCGAAGCCGCCGCCGTCCTCGCCGAACCGTGGGACGCGGTCATCGACACCAGCGCCCGCGACGTCGACGACCTGAGCCCCGTGCTGCCCCTGCTCGGCGACGCCGGTCAATACACCTTGCTCTCCACCTGCGGGGTGTATCGCAGAGCACCCAGCCGACACGGTCTGACCGAACGAGCAGCCACGATCCCAGCTGACGCCTCCCACCCGGTACGTGCATCCGCGACCCGCAAACTGCGCTGCGAGCGATACGTCCGGCGTCGCCTCGACCGGATCAACGGACCCTTGCTGATCGCCCGCCTCGGCCTGGTCATCGGCCGGTACGACGACAGCGACCGCCTCGCCTACTGGCTGGAACGCGCCCTGCGCGGCGGCGACGTCCTGGTCCCGATGGATGACCGACAGGCCATCCAACTCATCGACGCCACCGACGTCGCCCACTTTCTGCGCGACGCCGTCGACCATAAACTCACCGGCGTCGTCAACGTCGCCGGCGCCCGAACCGACGCCCGGACCCTGGTGGACACGGTCCTGACCCGCGCCGGCCGCGCCGTCACCCCCTGCCGGGTCGGCGAGGACTTCGCCCTCACCCACCGACTACAACCATGGACCGAAATCCCACTGTGGCTACCCGCCAGCAGCCCCGAACTGGCACTCATGTCGGTCAACAACAGCCGCGCCACCGACGCCGGCCTCACCCTCCGGCCCCTTCCCGACAGCATCACCGACGCCCTCGGCTGGCAGGCGCTACGGCGCGGCTGGTCACAGCGCTGGCTCGACCACGCCCGCGAACGGGACCTGATCCAGCGGTGGCGGGGGTGACGACATGCTGCCCTACACCCAACCCGCGCCGTACCACTCCCAATGGGGCGAGGACCGCTGGCTCGCCGAGCACTACCACCTCCCGACGCACGGCGTCTTCGTCGACATCGGCGCTGGCGACGGCGTACGCGGCAGCAACAGCCTCTACTTCGAGAACCGCGGCTGGCGCGGACTCTGCGTGGACGCCGACCCCCGCAACCACCCACGGCTCCGATGCCGCTGCTGCGCCGTGGACACGTGCGCCGTATCCGCCACCCCCGGCCTCTGGCCATTCGGCCTGTACGCCCACAAACCATCCTGGTCAGGTCTGCAACGGCGCGGTACGGACTACCAAGAGATCCTCGTCGCGTGCCGCACCCTGGAAGACCTCCTCGGCCAGTGGTACATCGACCAGATCGACCTGCTCAGCATCGACGTCGAAGGCACCGAACTCGACGTCTGGGACTCCTTCGACCACACCCGCCACCGGCCAGCCATCGTCATCGTCGAGTTCGACGACGACCACCCCGACCGGCACCGCCGCACCATCCACCGCCACCTCGGCTCCGACACCTACGAACTGGTCCACGAGACACCAGCGAACCTGATCCTGCACCGAACAGACCGACCATGGCGGCGACGCCGATGACCAGACCCGGACCACCGATCAACCAGCTACTACCCGACGGCAAGGTCATCGTTGTCTGCGGACGCGCCGACGACGCGGCAGCCTGGCAGGATCTGCTCGGCCCAGCCCGGTGCCTCGCCCTCGCCCTGGACGACGCGCCACCCGAGACCCGCCGCCGCACACTGCCCGGCGCATCCAGCCACCTCGCCTGGCAACACCACGCCATCGGCGGGCTCGACGGCTCCGGCTGGCTCGCCGGGCCGGCAGACACCTTCGATCCCGACAACACCGCAACGCTCGTCCTGCCCGACCCGCTCGATCCGCCGCACGCCGGCGTCCGTAAACGGATCGGCGTCAGGCAACCCTCGTGGCGGCTCTTCGAAGACAAGACCGTCATCGACACGCTCTGGGATGTTGCCGGCTTTCCCCGAGCACCGTCGGTCATCAGCGACGGCACCGCTGACCTCGCCACACTGGGGGCGATCGTCGACCAAGGCACCGGAGTCGTCTGCTCCTGCCAGCCCATCGGCGCCGGCCCGTCGGCCGGCGGCGACGGTATCTGGTGGTGGCGCGACGGCCCGCCACCGGCAACCATCCCCACCGCCAAGCCCGGAGCCTGGCGAGTCCGGCTGATGCCGCTCCTCGAAGGCGTCCCCGTCCGCCTGCACGGGCTGACCCTCGCCACCAGGGTCATCCCGTTCCCGCCCATGGAACTCGTGACACTTCCTCGGCCCGGACAGGGGACCTTCCTCTGCGCTGGTGCTCTTCCCACCCTCTGGGACACCGCCGACCTCGTCGCCCAGACCGAACGGATCGGGGCCGGTCTACGCGAACGTCTCGGCTACCGGGGCGGCTTCTCCGTCGATGGCATCCTCACCACCAGCGGCTTCCTCCCCACCGACCTCAACGCCCGGCTCACCTCCGCTATGGAAGCGGCGCCCTCCGCACGTCGAGTCCTGCTGCACGCGGTCAACCTCCTCGCGAGAGACGGGATCGAGCCCGACACCAGCGTCGTCGAACAGTTGGTGGCAGATACCTTCGCAGCAGGCGCCACCTGCACGATCTTCGGCGCCGCAACAAGGGCCGACGAGAGGGCCACTCGGAAGGCGTCGGTCCGCTGGGATGGCGACCGGCTGGTTTCCGATCCGAGTGGAGCCGATGGGGCTCTCGTCGTCACTCCGTCCCCGCGCGGTTGGCTGCTGACCGCGACCCTTGCCACAGCCCGCATGCCGGGCGGTGGCCGGGTCGGGCCCGTGGCACCCGAGGTCTTCCGAATCAGCGACGAGGTTCTCGGCACCGATTTCGGCGACCTCGCACCGCCATTCGACACGCAGCCGACCTCCTGTTTGCCGAGAATCCGGGCGGCGTAGGAGACGTGATCAGCTACATGCGGTCCGGGGTGGCGATGCCCAGTAGGTGCAGGCCCTGGCGCAGGACTCGGGCGGTCAGGTCGCACAGGGCGAGCCGGCTGTCGCGTACCTCGTCTTCGGCGCGCAGGACCGGGCAGTGTTCGTAGAAGCCGCTGAAGGTGGTGGCGAGGGTGTGCAGGTAGCCGGCGAGCCGGTGGAACTCTAGGGTCTGTTCGACGCCGGTGACGACGGCGCCGAAGTTGGCCAGTTCGAGGGCGAGGGCGTGTTCGGCCGGGTGCATGACCACGATCGGCGTACCGGTGGGCTCGATTCCGGCGCGGCGGAAGATGGACCGGATCCGGGCATGGGCGTACTGCAGGTACGGGGCGGTGTTGCCGTCGAGGGACAGCATCCGTTGCCAGTCGAAGACGTAGTCCTTGATCCGGTCGGTGGACAGGTCGGCGTACTTGATGGCGCCGATGCCGACCGCGCGGGCGACCTCGGCGATAGCCGCGTCGGGCAGGTCGGGGTTCTTCTGCCGGGCGAGTTCGGCGGCCCGGGTCACGGCCTCGTCGAGCAGGCCGACGAGTTTGATCGAGCCACCGGCGCGGCTGCGCAGCATCTTGCCGTCCGGGCCGAGGATCGAGCCGAACCCGATGTGTTCGGCCACGGCCGGCGGGTGTAGCCAGCCGGCCTGGCGGGCGACCGCGAACACCATTTCGAAGTGTTGCCGTTGCGGTAGGCCCACGACGTAGAGCAGCCGGGTCGCGCCGAGGTCACGGGTCCGGTGGCGGATCGCCGCGAGGTCGGTGGCACCGTAGCCGTATCCGCCGTCGCGTTTACGCACGATGATCGGCAGCGGCTGTCCGTCGCGGCCGGTGAAGCCGTCGGGGAAGACGCAGGCGGCGTCGCCGCTGTCGCGTAGCAGCCCGAGCCGGTCCAGTTCGTCGGTCACCGGGGCGAGCATGTCGTTGTAGTAGCTCTCGCCGTAGAAGTCCTTGTCGGTGAGCAGGACGCCGAGCTGGTCGTAGACGGTGAGGAAGTACTTCTCCGACTCGGCGACGAGCATCCGCCACAGCCGCAGGGTCTGCTCGTCGCCGCTCTGCAGGGCGACCACCCGCAGCCGGGCCCGTTGCTTGAACGCGTCGTCGGCGTCGAACTTGACCCTGGCCGCCTTGTAGAACGAGTCCAGGTCACCGACGGACAGTTCGTGGGCGGCCTCCGATTCGCCCAGGTCCAGCAGATGCTCGATCAGCATCCCGAACGGGGTGCCCCAGTCGCCCAGGTGGTTGGCCTTGATCACCCGGTGGCCGAGCCATTCCAGCAGTCGTACGGCGGCGTCACCGATCACCGTCGACCGCAGATGCCCGACGTGCATCTCCTTGGCCACGTTCGGCGCCGAGTAGTCGACGACCACCGTTGCCGGGATGGCGCTGGGCGCGACGCCGAGCCGGGTGTCAGCGGCCATCGTCGACAGCAGTGAGCCGAGGGCCGGGTCGGCGACCGTCAGGTTGATAAACCCTGGTCCGGACACCTCGACAGCTGTGCACAGGTCCGCCAGCTCCGCCCGGCCGACCACCTCGATGGCGATGTCCCGTGGCGGGCGGCCGAGCCGACGCGCCAAGGGCAGGGCTGCGTCGGACTGGAAGTCGGCGTGTTGCGACCGCCGCACGACCGGATCGACCGGCCCGCAGGCCACCGCCGCGAACGCCTGCGCCAGCCGGTCGGCCAGCAGTTTCTCAAGACTCATCAGGTACGCCAATCATGCTCCGACCCGCCTCCGTCAGGGAGGCAGGTCATCCGGGAAAGACTCGGGGAGCGGATCGATCGACGACCAGGGGTGACCGGCGGGGTCGATCCGCCGGTCACAGAAGAGGGTTCAGCTCAGGCGGTCGAGTGCGGCTCGCAGGCGAGCCAAGGTTCGCTCACGTCCGAGGATCTCGACCGACTCGAACAACGGCAGCCCGACCGTACGGCCGGTCACCGCGACCCGGACCGGTGCCTGCGCCTTGCCCAGCTTGAGTCCCCGCTGCGCGCCGATCTCTTCCAGCGTCGACTTGAGCACCTCGGCCCGCCACTCGCACGTCCCGTACGCCTCGACCACCGCGGCCAGCAGCGCCGGGGCATCGGCCTTCATCGCCTTCGCCCACGCGGCCTCATCGGCGACCGGCTCATCGAGGAACAGAAAGTCGACCATCGGCACGATCTCCGACAGCAGCGCGATCCGGGTCTGCGCCAATTCGGCGACAGCGGCGAACGCGGTGGCGTCGTACGCCTTCGGCCGCCACGGCACGATGTCGCCGCTCAACCACGGCTGGCACGCCTCGATGAACGCCTCCACCGACAACGCCCGGATGTAGTCCCCGTTGAAGGCCCGCAGCTTCTTCACATCGAAGAACGCCGGCGACGGATTGACATCCTCCAGCCGGAACTCCGCCACGATGTCATCCCACGGCAGGATCTCCCGATCACCCGACGGCGCCCAGCCGAGCAACATCAGATAGTTACGCATCGCCTCGGCCAGGTAACCCTCGGCACGGAAGTCCTCCAGAGCAACCCGGTCCCGGCGCTTGGACAACTTCTGCCGCTTCTCGTTGACCAGGATCGGCGCGTGCACCCACACCGGCGGCTCGGCGCCCAACGCCTCCCACAGCAACTGCTGTTTCGGCGCGTTCGGCAGGTGCTCCTCAGCCCGGATCACATGGGTGACGCCCATGACCATGTCATCGACCACGTTCGCCAACAGAAACACCGGCGACCCGTCGCCACGGGCGATCACGAAGTCCTCGATCAGCGCGTTGTCGAAGGTCGGCTTGCCTCGCACCAGGTCGACGATCACGGTCGAGCCGTCGTCCGGCGTACGGAACCGCAACGCGCGACCTTCCCCAGCAGGCAGACCACGGTCCCCGCAGAAGCCGTCGTAACCCTTGTGATCACTGCCCGTCCGAGCGATCACCTGATCCCGGGCGCAGTCGCAGTAGTACGCGCGCCCAGCGGCGAGAAGCCGGTCGATGGCCTCGCGGTGGTGCTGGGCATAGTCGGACTGCAACAGCGGGCCCTCGTACTCACTCGGACCGATACCTAGCCACTCCATCGCGTCCAGGATGCCCTGGACCCACTCCGGACGGTTCCGCGCCGCGTCCGTATCCTCGATCCGCAGCACCATGGTCCCGCCCGACTGTCGGGCCAGCACCCAGTTGAACAGGACAGACCGGGCGTTACCGACGTGGAACGTGCCCGTCGGGGAAGGCGCGAAGCGCACACGGATATCGGAACTGGCCACGGATAGCAGGCTACCGAACTACCGCCGCATACCTTCACCGATATCCGGCTCGGAGCGCCGCGAGGCACAGCGATGCCCCGCTCGGCTCAGCGGGCCGCCGCGCACCCAAGCCGTCGCGTCAGATGCCTCGGCCGCGCTTGTGCAGGGTACGGAGCACCATGTCCGGCCGTACCGCCCGGCTGGCGACGGCGAGGGCGAGGTAGGCGCGCGGCTCGCGCGGGTTGCGGGCCAGGGTGTGCCGGGCCCAGCGGATCGCCCCGCGACGGTGCCCGGCGGCGGCCTCGGCGAAGGCGATCTGCCCGGCGACCCGGGCTTCGCCGGCCGGCTCGGTGGCGAACTCCGGGTAGCGGTCCAGCAGCCACTGCAGGGCGGTGGCGATGGTGTCCCAGCGCTGCGCGAAGTAGGACCGCTTGTGCCAGCGGACCAGCACGTACGGCGTACGCAGGTTGCGCAGCGGGGCGCTACGGGCGGCCCGGAGCAGGAACTCGTAGTCCTCCGCGTAGCTGCCCGGGATCTCCTCGTCGACCAACCCGAAGCCGTCGACCAGCGCAGCGCGCCGGATCACGAACGTCGACGGGTGCAGCTCGGTCATCCGGTCGCGCAGCAGTGCGGCGAGCGACACGCTGTCGAGGTCGAGCACCCGGTCGTTGACGGTGCCGTCGTAGCTGACCTGGATACCGCAGCTGACGAACTCGGCGTCCGGGTGGGCGAGCAGCTCGTCGACCTGGGCGGCGAGCTTGCCGGGCAGCCACCGGTCGTCGTCGTCGCAGAACGCGACCAGCTCGCCGGTCGCGGCCAGGATGCCGCTGTTGCGGGCACCGGCCAGGCCGGCGGTCCGGCTGTTGCTGATCACCCGGACCGGCCGGTGCGGATCGTCGCTGGCCAGTGTCATGTCCGGGGTGGACTGGTCGTAGACCACGACCACGTCGACAGGTGCCGGATAGTCCTGCTCGCGGATCGCGGCGATGGCCTCGCGCAGCAGCTCGGGCCGGTCCCGGGTGGGGACCACGACGCTGATCGTCGGGGTCCGGTCGGCGGTCACCGCGACCGCCGGCTGAGCACGCGGCGCGGGTTCGCCGACGAGATCAGCCCTTCGATGATCTCGCCGACCCGGGCGACGGCCGCGAGTCGTGCCGTGTCGGTGCCGGCGTCGGCGGTGACGCCGAAGCTCGCCGGGGCGCGCAGCCCGGCCTCCAGCGCCTCGAACAGCGCCGTACGCGACTGGCAGAGCCGGATTAGCCCGGCGTCGGCCAGCCGGCGGGCGAACAGCATCTGATGGTCGTCGACGTGCTCGTCCAGAGTGGGATCCCGGGGTACGACGATCGGCAGATGCCGGTGCCGACGGGCTTCGAGGATGGTCGCCGGGCCGCCGTGGCACACCACCAGGGTGGCCCGCTGCATAGCCTGTTGCAGCGCGTCGTGGTCGAGAAAGTCGATCGCCCCGGCCAGCTCCGGTGCCCGGCTGTGCCCGTACTGCACAATCAGCTCGGCTCGGTCGGCGGCAGCGGCGTGCCAGTCCTCCAGCCAGCCGATCAGCCGGTCGAACCGGTGCCGGTCGGTTCCGACGGCGACCAGGATGGTGCCGGTACGCGACCCACCGCGCTGCCGGGGGATCCGTGCGGCGACGCTGGTCGGCCCGGTGTTCGACAACGCGGATTCCACCACGATCAACTCCTTGACCTGGCCACTTCTACTCTTGTTACGTTGACATGTCATCGTCGTTTATAAATGCGCATAGTTATAGCAGGTTGCCGACGACGGTCGCCTCCGGGTACTGGCGCCGCTGCTCCTCCCACTGCACGAGCATCGCCGACAGGAAAGGGCGACACAGCCGCGCGGTGAGCGTCGCCGTGTCGATGCGGTCATAGACCTCGATGTAGATCGCCGGCACCCCGCGCAACCAGGCAAGGAACACGAAGGGAAAAGCCACTCCGGCACCGGTGGTGATCACGGCGGCGACCCGCCGCTGCCGGAAGATCCGCACCGCGAGCCGGGCGTTGCGGACGAGGTTCCGCAGGTTCCGGGTCGTCGGATGGTGCGCCCACATGACATCCTCACCGCGCAGCAGCGAGGTAGCGTCCGGCGTGTCAAAGGTCACCCAGCACCGGGTGCGGTTGACGTACCACGGCTCGAGCGCGAGCAACTGCGCGAGGTGACCACCACTCGAGCCGACGAGCATGAGCGTGGGTGCACTGTCAACGTCAGGCACGTTGTTGGCCACAGATGCCCCCAGAGTTCACTAGCCGGCCAACCACTGTTTGGTTTAACAATATATGCGACCACGGCCGGAAAGAAAATTGGCGGAGGTCGCTTGACACCTTCCCGTCGATCCACTTGACCTGCGACAACATCCCCGACCACCGCAGTTCGCAACTACGCACCGAAACCGTCCGACAACTGAGCATTTCCCCAAACAGTTACTATCCGTGCCTAAATATGTGAGAGATTTTCTATCCGTTCGGTAGGATTAGTAGGTGAGCAGACCCCGGCGCCACCGCCGACAAGCTGGCAATCACATGATCGACAATCCTGACGTCGGGCACACGACAAGGGTGTCTCAATATATGAGACGATCCAGGGCGACTGTCAGTCGGCGCCCCGCTGCTCGATCACGTCCAGCAGTGCCGGGTGCAGCGCCGGATTCCAGCCGGCGCCACCGGTCGCCAGCCGCCAGGTCCGCAGCCACATCTCAATCAGGTAACTCTGGACGATCAGCCGCCGCTGCTCGGCGTCCACACCCAACGCTGCGGCCAGCCGGTGCAGCTGGGCGTCCACAGCAGCCGCCGCGCTCGCCGCCGAAGCCCCGTCGAGCACCAGTTTGCGCTGGAAGGCGTCGTGTGCAAGGTCGAAGCCGACCGGCACCTCGGGACCACTGTGCTCCCAGTCCCAGGCGACCAGCCGGCCGGCGTACCGGCCGAGATTCCACGGCACCCAGTCGCCGTGCCAGTGACCGAACTCGACCCGCACCTGCTCGAACCGGTCGGCCAGCCGTTCCACCGCCGCTGCCAGCCGGCGTCCGGCCAGCGGGTCGGCGGCGCCGGCGGCAGGCCCGCCGGCCGCCGGCGTACCGTCGGGTCGACCGGCCGCCGCCGTACCGTCGGGTTCCCTGGCGGCCGCAGCGGCCGAGCGCCGCAGCCGGTCCAGGAAGGCCGAGCCGGCCCTGTTTCTTCTACCCATCTTACATTTCCGACGATCTTCTCCCGGTGTCG
>NZ_JBSWXD010000057.1:0-37953 GCF_056160425.1 Micromonospora sp. ABR4_055 | reverse complement strand
CCGCCGCCGCGTTCGGAGCCGCGAGCCCGCCCGCCGCAGCGGCGGCGCTGGTCGCCGGTGCCGGTTCCGGAGCGGTCGGGCTCTACGACGACATCGTCGGCGCCCGACCGGACCAGCGGGCGGCCAAGGGCTTCGCCGGGCATCTCTCGGCGCTGCGGTCGGGCCGGGTGACCAGCGGGCTGGTCAAGATCGTGGGGGTCGGCGCCGCCGCCACCGTCGCGGCCGCGCTGCTCGCCGTGGACCGCCGGGACACCGCCCGCCGACCGGTCCTCCGGGCGGCCGACACACTACTCGGCGCCGGCGTGATCGCCGGCACCGCCAACCTGGTCAACCTGTTGGACCTGCGGCCCGGGCGAGCGGCGAAGGCCGGGCTGCTGATCGCCGCCCCGTTGCTGGCCGGCCTGACGGCGGGCACCGCCGCAGGGACCAGCGGTGCGGTTCTCGGGCTGCTCCGCGACGATCTCGACGAGCAGGTGATGCTCGGCGACTGCGGCGCCAATGCGCTCGGTGCCCTGCTCGGGGTCGCCGTCGCGCAGCGTACCGGGCCGGTCGGCCGCGCGGTCGTGCTCGCCGGGCTCGCCGGGCTGACGGCGGCGAGCGAGCGGGTCAGCTTCACCCAGGTGATCGCACGCACCCCCGGCCTGCGTGAGTTCGACGCCCTCGGCCGCCGGACACCCTGACCAGGACGCGGCAATGACCAATTCGGCGGTCGGCACCCGGGTCGCCGGTGCCGCGGCGCTGATCGCGGTGCTCACCGTGGCGAGCCGGCTGGCCGGGGTCGGCCGTACCGCGGTTTTCGCCTGGTCGGTGGGGCCGACCGCGCTGGGTGACATCTACACTGCCGCCAACACGATTCCCAACATCATCTTCGAGATCGTCGCCGGGGGAGCGCTGGCCAGCCTCGTGGTGCCGCTGCTCGCCGGTGCGGTGGCCGCCGGTGACCGTACCGCCGTGTCCGCGACCACGTCAGCGCTGCTCACCTGGACGCTCGGCCTGCTGATCCCGCTCGCGGTGCTGCTCGCGTTCGCGGCCGGGCCGATCGTGCGGCTGCTCGCCGCCGACGCCGGTGCCGCGCAGATCGACGCCGGCACGCTGATGCTGCGGCTGTTCGCCCCGCAACTTCCGCTGTACGGGATCGCCGTGGTGCTCACCGGAGTGCTGCAGGCACACCACCGGTTCGCCTGGCCGGTGATCGCCCCGCTGCTGTCCAGCGTCACGGTGATCGGCACCTACCTGACCTTCGCCGCCACCGAGGGACGGCTGGCCGACCTGCCCGGGGTGGGTACGTCAGGCCAGCTGCTGCTGGCCGCCGGCACCACCGGTGGGGTGGCCGTGCTGTCGCTGTGCCTGTTCGTGCCGCTGCGCCCACTGGGTCTGCGGCTGCGACCCGGCCTCCGGTTCGTCGGCGCGGCCCGCGACGCAGTCGGCGGGCTGGCGGCGGCCGGCGCGGTCACCGTCGGCGCGCAGCAGGTCGCCGTGCTGGTCGCGGTCTGGCTCTGCTTCGCCGGTGGCGCGCCGCAGGGCAGCGTCGTGCTGTTCATGCTGGCCCAGACGGTGTTCCTACTGCCCTGGTCGGTGCTCGCGGTGCCGCTGGCGACCGCCGCCTACCCGACCCTGGCCGCAGCCCACAGCCACGGGAACATCGCCGGGTACCGGTCCAACCTCGGTCCGGCCCTGCGCGGCGTGGTCCTGCTCTGCTGTCTCGGCGCGGCCGTCCTGGTCTCCGTCTGCGTCCCGGCTGCGGCCTTTCTGGTCCCGGCCGGGCAGGCCGGGACGCTGGCCGCCGGCGTCGCCGGCTTCGCTCCGGGCCTGATCGGCTACGGTATGTTCGCGATCGGCTCCAGGGCGCTGTACGCGGCCGGCCGCCCGGCACCTGCCACCGCAGCGGTGGCCGCCGGCTGGAGCTGCGTGATGGTCGCCGCCCCGGTGCTGTCACTGGTGCTGCCCGACCGCGACCGGGTCTTCGCCTTGGCGCTGGCCAACGCGCTCGGCATGTCGGTGATGGGGCTGCTGCTGGTCGCGGCCCTGCGCCGGGTCGCCGGTGGCGCCGCGCTGACCGGGCTCGGCCGGGCGGTGGCGACCGGTCTGGTAGCCGGCGTCGTCGCGGCGGCTGCGGGCGCCGGCGTGGCGTACCTGACCGGGCCGGGGTCGACCACCCCGAGCGTGCCCGGCGTGCTGCTGCAGGGCATGCTGTCCGGGGCGACCGGGTTGGCGGTCTTTCTCGCGGTGTCCCTGCCTGCGGACCGCCACGATCTGCGGCCGATGGTCGTTGGCGCGGTGCGCCGGACCCGGCGGCTGGCGGCCGGCCGGCGACGGGACGGGAAGGGGACGGAGTCGCGGTGAGTGATCCGACGGACGATCGCTGGGCCGGTACGGTCCTGCTGCTGATCGGCTCCAGCACGGGCGGTATCGGCCAGCACGTCGCATCCCTGAGCCGGGGCCTGGTGTCTGGCGGGGCGCGGGTGATTGTGTGCGGTCCGCTCGCCGTCGAACAGCAGTTCCGGTTCACCGCGTCCGGTGCCCGGTTCGTCCCGGTGGAGATCCCGGCCAACCCGACCCTGGCCGACGCCCGCGCGGTGACCGCGGTCCGCCGCGTCCTCGCCGACGGGGTCGACGTGGTGCACGCGCACGGACTACGCGCCGGGTTCGTCGCGGCGCTCGCCCGACCGTCCGCGCCGATCGTGGTGACCTGGCACAACAGCATCCTCGTCGGCGGGCTGCGGGGTCGACTGGCGCGGCTGGTCGAGCGGCGGGTGGCGCGGGCCGCCCGGGTGACCCTCGGTGCCTCGGCCGACCTAGTCGAGCGGGCGGTGGCGCTCGGCGCGCCTGACGCCAGGCTCGGCCCGGTTGCGGCGCCGGAGTTGCCCGCGCCGAGACGCAGCCGTGCCGCAGTGCGCGCGGAATTCGGTGTCGGCGCCCATCAACCGCTGGTGCTCTCGGTCGGCCGGCTGCACCCGCAGAAGCGCTACGACCTGCTGGTCGACGCCGCCGCCGGATGGCGCGAACTGACTCCACCGGCGCAGGTGGTGATCGCCGGCACCGGGCCGAGCTACCTGTCCCTGGCGGCGCAGATCTCGGCGGTACGGGCACCGGTCACCCTACTCGGCCACCGTCATGACGTGTCCGACCTGCTGCTCGGCGCCGACCTGGCGGTCGTCTGCAGCGACTGGGAGGCTCGACAGTTGTTCGCCCAGGAGGCGTTGCGGGCCGGCGTACCGTTGGTGGCGACCGCGGTCGGCGGGCTGCCCGAACTGGTCGGCGACGCCTGCCGGTTGATTCCACCCGGCGACCTGGCCGCGCTGGACGGCGCCGTGCGCGAGTTGCTGAGCGACCATCAGCAGCGGGCCGACCTGGCCGACCGTGGACCCCGGCGAGCCGCCGGCTGGCCAAGCGACGCGGACAGTCTCGACCTGGTCCGCGCTGTCTACCGGGAGCTGACCGGCGGGCGGGAGGTAGCCGGCGGGCAGTCGGTGCCGGGCCGCCGTGCCGGGCCGACCGACCGCGACGACCGACCGGTGGACGGGAGCGGCTGATGCGTCACCGGATCGTGCCGCTGCTGCTGACGTCGATGCTGCTGGCCGCCGGCGTGGCGGCACTGGCCGACCGGCCGGCGGTGGGTACCTCCGGTCGCAGCGCGGACTACGTGGTCATTGTCGGAGTGCCGGGCCTGCGCTGGGACGACGTCGACCGGCGGACGACGCCGACGCTGTGGCGGCTGGCGGAGCAGGGCTCGATCGCCGCACTGGCGGTGCGGTCCGCGCAGCGGCCGACCTGTCCGGCCGACGGGTGGGTCACCCTCGGTGCCGGCAACTACGCGGCGTACGACGGGATCACCGGCACCACCGGCGACGGCACCTGCCCGCTGGCGCAGATCGCCGTCGAGCAACCTGACGGCATCGGTGGATACCTGACCTCGCAGCCCGCGACGGTGCGCCTCAATCAGGAACGTCTCACCTGGGGTGCGGTGCCCGGCGCGTTGGCCGAGTCGGTGCGGTGCACGGTGGCCATCGGGCCGGGTGCCGCGCTGACCGCCGCCCGGCCTTTCGGCCGGGTCGACCGCTACGAGCCGCAGCTCCCGCCGGACCCGGCGGACCTGCTCGCCTCCTGCGTGTTGAGCGTCGTTGACGCCGGAGTGGTTGCCGGTTCCGACCCGACCGAACGGGCAGCCGCCGCACGGCGGGCCGACGAGACGCTGGCGCGGGTTCTGGCGGCTCGCCCGCAGCGCTCACTCGTGCTGGTCGCCGGGCTGGCCGACACCGGCGCACCGACCCGGCTGCACGTGGCGGTCGCCGACGGTCCCGGCTGGGAGACGGGTTGGATGACGTCGCCGACCACCGGCCGGGACGGCTACCTGCAGTTGGTGGACCTGGCACCGACCGCGCTGCACGTGCTCGACCGGGATCAACCCGACGGGCTGTTCATCGGCCAGCCGGCGAGTTCGGCACCTGGCCGGCCGGAGGACCTCGCGACGGCGATCGCGTACCCGGCCGACGCGGACCGGGAGGCCCGCGCCCAGCGGCGCGCCGCGGTCTGGTTCTTCGGCCTGCTCGCCGGGTTCCACACCGCACTCGCCGTGGCCGTCGTACCGTTGCTGCGCCGGGTGCGCCGCACCGCAGGGCGGCCTGGCCCGGACCCGGTCACTCGGCGGGCCAACGCCGTCATGGAGGTCCTGCTGATCGCGGCCGCGCTCGCCATCCCGGCGGCGCTGCTCGCCGAGGTGGTGCCCTGGTGGCGCAGCGGCCGGCCCGGCCCCGCGTTGGCCGTGGCGACGGTGCTGGTGGTCGCCGCCGCGACGGCGGCGGTCCGGATCAGCCGTTCCTACCGACGCACGCTCGCCCCGATGACGCTGGTCGCCACGATCGCGGCGGCGGTCGTCGCCGCCGACGTGCTGACCGGCGCCAGGCTGCAACTCAACGGCGTAGCCGGATACTCCGCCTCCGAAGGCGGTCGCTACGCCGGGCTCGGCACGGTGGGACTGGGGGTGCTGATCGCCGGCACCCTGCTGGCCGCCGGCTGTCTGGCCCAGCGGGTCCGGCGTGGTTGGCGGGTGACGGTGGTGGTCACCATCGGTGGTGCCGCGGTGATCCTGGTCGGCAGCCCCTACCTGGGTGCCGACCCGGTCGGAGCGATCGCGTTGACCGCCGGAGTGGCGGTCACGGCGGCGATCAGCACCGGGGGTTGGCTGAGTGTGCCCAGAGTGGCGTGGGCGACGGTCGCGAGTCTGCTGGTGACCGCCGGCTTCGCACTGCTCGATTTGCAGCGGCCGGAGACTGAACGGGGCAGCTTGGGACGGTTCCTCACCGCACTGGCCGACGGCACCGGCGGGCTCACCCTGCACCGTTCCTCGGCGGCCAACATGTCGGCCCTGCTGAGCAGCCCGTTGACGGTGCTGACGCTGGTCGCGGCGGTACTCGTGTGGTTCGCCCTGCTGCAGCCGTGGGGCGGGCTGAAACGGCTGTTCGGCATCTATCCGGCGGTGCGGGCGGCGATGGCCGGCATCGCCGTGTCGTCGGTGATCGGCGGCGGTCTTGCGGGTTCTGCGCTGGACGTGGCCGGTGCGGCGGCGGCGGTGACCGTGCCGTTGGCCGCGTTGGTGGCGTTGCGGGTGCTCGGGCACTCGGCGGACCGGACCAGACCGTCCACCGGCCAGACGGGCCCGCCCGGCCCGGCCGAGCAGAGCCCGGCGAAGGCACCCGACGAGGTCAGCGGGTCCGCTGTTTCGGCAGGTGTTACCGTGGAGTCCCGTGGATCGCGCCAGCAGCTTCATCAGTGACGCGCCGGTCTGCACGACCAGTCAGACGACCCACGGGAGCACGCCTTGGCCCCTTCGACACAGACGGTACGGCACATTTTCGTCACCGGGGGCGTCGCGTCCTCACTCGGCAAGGGGTTGACCGCATCCAGTCTGGGCAACCTGCTCAGCGCTCGCGGACTCCGAGTGGTGATGCAGAAGCTCGACCCGTACCTCAACGTCGACCCCGGCACGATGAACCCCTTCCAGCACGGTGAGGTGTTCGTCACCGACGACGGCGCCGAAACCGATCTCGACGTGGGGCACTACGAACGGTTCCTCGACCGTGACCTGTCCTGCAAGGCCAACGTGACCACCGGTCAGATCTACTCCGAGGTCATCGCCAAGGAACGCCGGGGCGAGTACCTCGGCGACACGGTGCAGGTGATTCCGCACATCACCAACGAGATCAAAGCCAGGATCCGGGCGATGGGAGAGCCCGACGAGCACGGGTTGATCCCGGACGTGGTGATCACCGAGGTGGGCGGCACCGTCGGCGACATCGAGTCGTTGCCGTTCCTGGAGGCGATCCGCCAGGTCCGTCACGACGTCGGCCGGGACCGCTGCTTCTACCTGCACGTGTCGCTGGTTCCCTACCTGGTGCCGTCCGGCGAGCTCAAGACGAAGCCGACGCAGCACTCGGTCGCCGCGCTGCGCAGCATCGGTATCCAGCCGGACGCGATCGTGTGCCGCTCCGACCGGGAGATCCCGGACAAGTTGAAGCACAAGCTGTCGCTCTACTGTGACGTGGACCGGGAAGCGGTCATCGCCGCCCCCGACGCGCCGAGCATCTACGACATCCCGAAGGTGCTGCACCGGGAGGGCCTCGACGCCTACGTGGTGCGCCGGCTGGGTCTGTCCTTCCGCGACGTCGACTGGACCAGCTGGGACGACCTGCTGGAGCGGGTGCACCATCCGCGGCACACCGTCACCGTGGCGCTGGTC
The DNA here is from genome assembly GCF_056160425.1 of Micromonospora sp. ABR4_055. NCBI lineage: Bacteria > Bacillati > Actinomycetota > Actinomycetes > Micromonosporales > Micromonosporaceae > Micromonospora > Micromonospora sp. ABR4_055. The sequence goes on along the minus strand of NZ_JBSWXD010000057.1, from coordinate 31,217 downwards.
GGCAAGTACGTCGACCTGCCGGACGCGTACCTGTCGGTGACCGAGGCGATCCGGGCGGCGGGTTTCGGGCACCGGGCGCGGGTGCAGATCCGGTGGGTGCCCAGCGACGAGTGTGTCAGCCCGAACGGTGCCGCCGCCGCGCTCAGCGGGGTCGACGGGATCGTGATCCCGGGCGGATTCGGGGTGCGGGGCATCGAGGGCAAGATCGGCGCGGCCCGGTACGGGCGGGAGAACGGCGTCCCGGTGCTCGGGCTCTGCCTCGGCCTGCAGTGCATGGCGATCGAGGTGGCCCGCAACGGTGCCGGTCTGGCCGGTGCCAACTCCGCCGAGTTCGACGAGGAGGTTGAACACCCGATCATCGCGACCATGGCGGACCAGGAGCAGATCGTCGCCGGCAAGGGGGACATGGGCGGCACGATGCGCCTCGGCGGGTACCGGGCGCTGCTGGCTGAAGGCTCGATCGTCGCGCAGGCGTACGGGGCGACCGAGGTCAGTGAACGGCACCGGCACCGCTACGAGGTGAACAACGCGTACCGGGAGGTGTTGGAGAAAGCCGGGTTGCGGATCTCGGGCACCTCGCCGGACGGCCGGCTGGTCGAGTTCGTCGAGCTGGACCGGGCTGAGCACCCGTTCTTCGTCGCCACTCAGGCCCACCCGGAGCTGAAGAGCCGCCCGACCCGGCCGCATCCGCTGTTCCATGCCTTCGTCGGTGCGGTGATCACGTATTCGGAGGCCGACCAGTTGCCGGTGGATCTGGCGCCGGCCCCCGGAGGCCAGGCCTGATGCGGGAGCACGGGCCGGACGCCGAAGACGGCTCGGGCGGTCACGTCTACCGGGTGCTGTCGCGGACCGACCGGTTCTCCGGCCCAATCTTCTCGGTGGTCAGCGACGAGGTGACGATGCCGGCTGGCGGTGTGGCCAGGCGGGACTACGTACGGCATGTCGGCGCGGTCGCAGTGGTCGCGCTCGACGAGGCCGGACGGGTGGTGCTGGTCCGTCAGTACCGCCATCCGGTCGGCCGGCAGCTGTGGGAACTTCCCGCCGGCCTGATCGACGTCGCCGGGGAGGAACTGCCCGCCACCGCCCACCGGGAGCTCGTCGAGGAGGCCGACCTGACCGCCGGTCGACTCGATCTGCTCGTCGATGTGCACCCGTCGCCGGGATTTTCGGACGAGACGGTCCGGATCTTCCTCGCCCGGGACCTCACCCCGGTGCCGGAGCAGGACCGGCACCATCGCCACGACGAGGAGGCGGAGCTGCAGGTCCACCTCGTCGACCTCGACGAGGCGGTCCGGATGGTACTGGGCGGCGAGATCACCAACGGTCCGGCGGTAGCCGGTCTGCTGGCTGCGGCCTGCGCCCGGCAGACGGGGTGGGCGGCGTTGCGTGCCGTCACCGAACCTGCCCCGCGCCCGCCCGGCGGCGCGGCGCGCTGACCCGGCGGCCGGCGAACGGCGGCCGGCGCGGATGTCGTCCGCCCGACCGCCGTTCGGCTTGTCGCTATCTCCGCTCGGCCACCGGTTACGCGGTGGTCGCCGAGCGGTCGGGTGGTCAGTCGCGTAGCGGCCGACCCTGGGCGTCGGTGCCGCCGTTGACCAGGACGAGAATCCCGTCGATCAGGCCCCAGAGCGAACCGAGGCCGCAGGTGACGACGCTGACGACCAACTGGAGTACGGCGATCTTGGTGTGGCCTGTGTAGAACCGGCCGACGCCGAAGCCGCCCAGCAGGATGCCGAGGACCCCGGCGATGATCTTGCTCTTGTCGGAGACGCCACCGGCGCCAGGATGCTGAGGAAAGGTCATGGAGCGGCAATGTAGTGACCTTGGTCCAGGTCGTCGCAGCGAAGGTCCGGATCCTGGGAAAACCGCGGACCGCGCTCACCTGGTGGTCCCTGGCCTTCACTCCATGTGATCGCCTGGGCGGTGGTCGCTCGGAATGACACACCGTCAAGCCGTGCCGTCATCGACTGTCAACGTGCCGGCTGTCGGACCTGTCGACCGGATCTAGACTTCGCCGGGAGACAAGTTCGGGCAGCGTGGCCCGCGGAAAGGTGACGGCGACGTGAAGGTTGGCATTCCCCGCGAGGTCAAGAACCACGAGTACCGGGTGGCGATCACCCCGGCCGGGGTGCACGAGTTCACCCGGGCCGGTCACCAGGTGACGGTGGAGACCGGCGCCGGCGTCGGATCCGCCATCACCGACGACGAGTTCGCCGCCGCCGGGGCGAGCATCGCCCCGAGCGCCGACGACGTCTGGGCGAGTGCCGACCTGGTCCTCAAGGTGAAGGAGCCAGTCGCCGAGGAACACCACCGGATGCGACCCGGCCAGGTCCTCTTCACCTACCTGCACCTCGCGGCGTCGCGAGAGTGCACCGACGCCCTGCTGCGCCAACGGGTCACCGGAATCGCGTACGAAACGGTGGAGAACGCCGACCGTTCCCTCCCGCTGCTCGCACCGATGTCCGAGGTCGCCGGTCGGCTGGCCGCACAGGTCGGCGCGTACCACCTGATGCGTCCCGGCGGTGGCCGCGGCGTGCTGATGGGCGGGGTCCCCGGCGTCTACCCGGCGAAGGTGGTGGTCATCGGGGCCGGGGTGTCCGGGATGAACGCGGCCGTGATCGCGGCCGGGATGCACGCCGACGTCCTGCTGCTCGACCGGGACATCAGCAAGCTGCGTCAGGCGGACGCGATCCACCAGGGGCGGATGAAGACGGTCGCGTCGAACACCTACGAGGTCGAGCGGGCGGTGATCGACGCGGACCTGGTGATCGGCGCGGTCCTGGTGCCCGGAGCGAAGGCACCCAGGATCGTCACCAACGAACTGGTGTCCCGGATGAAGCCCGGCAGTGTGCTCGTCGACATCTCGATCGACCAGGGCGGGTGTTTCGAGGACTCCCGGCCCACCACCCACGCCGAACCCGTCTACCCGGTCCACGACTCGGTCTTCTACTGCGTGGCGAACATGCCCGGCGCCGTCCCGCACACCAGCACGTACGCGTTGACCAACGTCACCCTGCCGTACGCCCTCGAACTCGCCAACCGGGGCTGGCGCGACGCGCTGCGTCACGATCGGGCTCTCGCCGCCGGTCTGAACACCCACGACGGCGAGATCACCTCCGGTCCGGTGGCCGAGGCACATGGCCTGAGCAGCCGGTCGTTGGCCGAGGTGCTGGGCTGACCGGCGACGCGCCGCCGCAGACGGTGCCGCCGGCCCCTGCGCTGCGGCACGCGGTCCGCAGCTACCTGGACCACCTGACCGTCGAACGCGGGCTGTCCCAGCACACCCTCCGGTCCTACCGGCGCGACCTGGACCGCTACCTCGGCACGCTGGCGCACCTGGGGATCGCTGAACTTGCCGAGGTGGGGCCGGTGCAGATCACCGGGCACCTCGCCGCGCTGCGGGCCGGCGCCGACGGGCAGCCGCCGCTGTCGGCCGCGTCCACCGCCCGGGCCGCCAGTGCCATCCGCGGGCTGCACCGGTTCGCCGTCCGGGAGGGACACGCCGACTCCGACGCCGGCCGCGACGTCCGTCCCGCCGTCCCGCCGCGCCGGCTGCCCCGGGCGCTCGACGTCGACCAGGTCGAACGGTTGCTGACCGCCGCCGGCGCGGTGGACGGTCCGGTGCCGCCGCTGGCCGTACGCGACCGGGCACTGCTGGAGTTCCTCTACGGCACCGGGGCGCGGATCTCCGAGGCGGTCGGTGCCGCCGTCGACGACCTCGACCTGGACACCGGGACGGTCCTGCTCCGTGGCAAGGGCGGCCGGCAGCGGGTGGTCCCGGTCGGCGGGTACGCGGCCGACGCGCTGCGGGCCTATCTGACCCGGGTGCGGCCGGCACTCGTGGCGGCGGGCCGGGGCAGCCCGGCCGTCTTCCTCAACGCGCGGGGCGGGCAGCTGTCCCGGCAGAGCGCGTGGACGGTGCTGCGGCGCGCCGCTGAGCGCGCCGGGTTGCCGGTGAGCGGGGCACATCCGGTTTCCCCGCACACCCTGCGGCACTCGTACGCCACCCATCTGCTCGACGGCGGCGCGGACGTACGGGTGGTCCAGGAACTGCTCGGCCACGCGTCGGTGACCACCACTCAGGTCTACACGCTGGTGACCGTCGACCGGCTCCGCGAGGTCTACGCCACCGCGCATCCGCGGGCCCGTGGTTGACCCGTTCCGCGAGCCTGCGGTCGATCCGTAGGCGGATGCGGGTGCGGGCGTCGGGCGTACCCGGGTCATGCCGGGTCGACACGCCGGACCGGTGTCCGCCGCACCCCGGCCGGGTGGCGTACAGTCGGGCAACGGCGCGGCTTTCGTACGGCGGCAGGCGAAGGCCCCGCAGCGGCGACGCCGCTGCAGACGCCGGTCGGCTCCGGCGCCGAGCAGTCGTCGGGAGGGGGCGCACAGGACATGGCGGGCAACAGTGACCGTGCCGAGGCGTGGACCTCGACGCTCCGCGAACAACAGGCAGGGCTCGATCTGAGCGCGGAGCTCGGTCCCGCCGATCCGACCGCCTACACCATGCGCAAGCCGATCCCCGAGCCGATGCCGACCGACCGGCACGGCCCGGCGCGGGTCATCGCGATGGCCAACCAGAAGGGCGGCGTCGGCAAGACCACCACGACGATCAACCTCGGTGCCGCGTTGGCCGAGTACGGTCGCCGGGTGCTGCTGGTCGACTTCGACCCGCAGGGCGCGCTGTCGGTCGGGCTCGGGGTCAACCCGCACAACCTCGATCTGTCGGTCTACAACCTGCTGATGCAGGACGACGTCACTGCCGAGGACGTGCTGATCAAGACCGACGTCGCCGGTCTGCACCTGCTGCCGGCCAACATCGACCTGTCGGCCGCGGAGATCCAGCTGGTCAACGAGGTTGCCCGGGAGATGGCCCTGGCCCGGGTGCTCAAGTCGATCCGCAAGGAGTACGACTTCGTTCTGATCGACTGCCAGCCCTCGCTCGGTCTGCTGGCGATCAACGCGCTCACCGTGGCACACGGTGTGCTGATCCCCCTGGAATGCGAGTTCTTCAGCCTGCGTGGGGTGGCGCTGCTGCTGGACACCATCGACAAGGTCCGCGAGCGGCTCAACTTCGACCTGGAGCTCGAAGGCATCCTCGCCACGATGTACGACAGCCGCACCACCCACTGCCGGCAGGTGCTGCAGCGGGTGGTCGAGGCGTTCGGCGACAAGGTCTACCAGACGGTCATCACCAAGACAGTGAAGTTCCCCGAGTCGACGGTGGCCGGCGCACCGATCACCAGTCTCGACCCGGCCTCGTCCGGCGCCCGCAACTACCGGCAGCTGGCCCGCGAGGTCATCGCGCACCAGGCGGAGCGCTAACCTGCGGTGCAGCTCGTCGAGCAGGTGGACTACGGTCGACGGGTGAGCGCTCCGACGGTCGACGTGACAGCTGGGCAGGTTGCCGGGACGGCACCCGGCTCCGGCGACGCCGCCGGGGTGGTCCTGCCCGGCGAGAGCACCGGATTCACCGTCCGGCTGGACAACTTCACCGGACCGTTCGACCTGCTGCTGCAGCTCATCGGTAAACACAAGCTGGACGTCACCGAAGTGGCGTTGCACCAGGTCACCGACGAGTTCATCGCCTACATCCGGGCGATGGGCGACGACTGGGACCTGGACGAGGCCAGTGAGTTCCTGGTCGTCGCGGCGACCCTGCTCGACCTCAAGGCCGCCCGGCTGCTGCCCGCCGCCCAGGTCGAGGACGAAGAGGACCTGGCTCTGCTGGAGGCCAGGGACCTGCTGTTCGCCCGGCTGTTGCAGTACAAGGCGTTCAAGGAGGCCGCGGCGCACATCGCCGAGCTGGAGACCGCTGGGGCCCGCCGCTATCCCCGCTCGGTCACCATGGAGGAGCGGTACGCGCAGGCGCTGCCCGAGCTGGTGCTCGGTATCGGTCCGGAGCGGCTCGCGAAGCTCGCGATCAGGGCGATGACGCCACGCGTCGCACCGGTCGTCTCCATCGACCACGTGCACCAGATCCGGGTGAGCGTGCGGGAGCACGCCACTCTGTTGCGTGACCGGCTGCGCCGGATGGGCACCGCGACGTTCCAGACGCTGTGCCTGGACTGCGAGTCCACCCTGGAGGTCGTCGCACGCTTCCTCGCGCTGCTGGAGCTCTACCGGGAGGGTCTGGTCGGCTTCAGCCAGGAGCAGGCCCTGGGGGATCTGACCGTACGCTGGACCGGAGGCGCCGACGGCGGCGGGGAGCTCACCATTGACGAGTACGTCGGCCACCCGGAGGAACGGGACGCCGCCGCGGCACCGGTCACCCAGCTGAAGGCCGTGCAGCCGGACGCCGTGCAGGAGGAGACCCCGTGAGCACCGACGAGCAGTCCGACTCGCTCGCCGAGCAGGCGGCCGCCTGGGTGCCACCGTGGGCGCGGGCCCCCGTACCAGCGGAACATGCCACCGCGCCCGAACCGCAGCCGCCGCCGACCCCCGAGCCTGAACCGGTCCCGGCGGCGGAGCCGGCCCCCGAGCCGCCGCCGGCGCCCGAGCCGGTGCCAGCCGCTGAACCGCCGCCTACAGCCGGGCCGACACCGGTGGTCGGGCCGTCGCCGGTCCGACCGGAGGCGCTGGCGCTGCTCGACGACGCCGAGTTGCGCGCCGCGCTCGAAGCGATCCTGCTCGTGGTCGACGAACCCGTCGCCGAGGTGGTCCTGGCCCAGGTGCTGGAGCAGCCCACCGACCGGATCGCCGCAGTCCTCGCCGACCTCTCCGCCGGCTACACAGCGGCCGGTCACGGCTTCGACCTGCGTCGGGTGGCTGGCGGCTGGCGGCTCTACACCCGTCCGGAGTACGCGCCGTACGTGGAGCGGTTCGTACTCGACGGGCAGTCGGCACGGCTGACCCAGGCCGCGCTGGAGACCCTCGCCGTGGTCGCCTACAAGCAGCCGGTGACGCGTGGCCGGGTCTCCGCGATCCGGGGTGTCAACTGCGACGGGGTGATCCGTACCCTGTTGTCCCGTGGCCTGATCGAGGAGTGCGGCAGCGAGCCGGAGTCCGGCGCCTACCTCTACCGCACCTCGACGCTGTTCCTGGAGAAACTGGGGTTGGACAGCGTCGAGGAGCTACCCTCGCTCGCGCCGTTCCTGCCCGACGACGTGGAAGAGATTGCCGATGCCCAGCGATGACGACAGCGGTGTACAGCGTCTGCAGAAGGTGCTCGCCACCGCCGGAGTCGGCTCGCGGCGGGCCTGCGAGGATCTGATCTTCCGACGCCGGGTGACGGTCGACGGACGCATCGCTCAACTCGGCGACAAGGTCGACCCGCGTACGGCGGTCATCCACGTCGACGGCGAACGGGTCGTCGCCGACCACCGGCTCGCCTATCTGGCGATGAACAAGCCCCGCGGCGTGGTTTCCACCATGGCAGACGAAAAGGGGCGTACCGCGTTGTCGGACCTGCTCGACCGGGTTGACCAGCGGGTCTACCACGTCGGCCGGCTGGATGCGGACAGTGAGGGACTGTTGCTGCTGACCAACGACGGCACGCTGGCCCACCGCCTGATGCATCCGTCGTACGGGGTGCCGAAGACGTACCTGTGTGAGATTGCCGGCCCGGTGCCCCGGGCGGTCGGCCGCCGGCTGCTCGCCGGTGTCGATCTCGACGACGGGCCGGCCAAAGTGGACAAGTATGCGCTGCTGGACACCCTGGGTCGCACCGCGCAGGTCGAGGTGGTGCTGCACGAGGGGCGCAACCACATCGTGCGTCGGCTGTTCGACGAGGTGGGGCACCCGGTCTCGCGACTGGTGCGGACCGCCATCGGGCCGATCCGGCTCGGTGACCTGCGGCCGGGGCGGACCCGGCGGCTGAACAACGCGGAGGTCGCCGCCCTCTTCTCGGCCGTCAGCGACTAACCAGGCATGATGGACCCGGAAAGCGGGCACTCGGCAGGTGCCCTCGTGGATGCTCCCGGGACTGCCGGGGCCGGTGGTACGGAAGAGAGGAAACCGACGGTGGCTGAGCAGGCACGGACCGGGCACTTCGTGGTGGCGGTGGATGGTCCGTCCGGATCCGGCAAATCCACCGTTTCCCGGCGACTGGCCGCCGCGACAGGCGCCCGCTACCTGGACACCGGCGCGATGTACCGGGCAATCACCTGGGCAGTGCTCCGGTCTGGCGTCGACCCGCACGACACGCCCGGGGTCGTCAAGGTCGCGTCGGACGTCACCTTGACCGTCGGCACCGATCCGGCGGCACCGCACATCAGCGCGGATGGCGTCGCGGTGGACGTCGAGATCCGCAGCCAGGAGGTCACCTCCGCAGTGTCTGCGGTGGCGGCCGTGCCGGCGGTACGTGAACGGCTGGTCGCCGAGCAGCGCGCGTTGATCGATCAGCCGTCCCCGATTGTCGTCGAGGGCCGTGACATCGGCTCCGTCGTCGCACCCGATGCTGACCTCAAGGTCTACCTCACCGCGTCGGCCGAGGCCAGGGCGATGCGGCGCAGCGCCGAGACCGCCGCCGACGTAGCGGCGACAGCCGCGGCGCTGGCCCGCCGCGACCGGCTCGACTCGACCCGGGCCGCCGACCCGTTGCAGCAGTCCGCCGACGCGGTCGAGCTGGACACCACCGGGATGGGCATCGACGAGGTCGTCGACCAGCTCCGCGAGCTGCTCGTAGCCCGGACGACCCGGTGAGCGCCGAGGCAGTCCCGGACGAGCGGACCGGGCCGGCCGCCCCGGTCCCGGTGGTCGCCGTCGTCGGGCGCCCCAACGTCGGCAAGTCCACACTGGTCAACCGGATCATCGGCCGCCGGCAGGCGGTGGTGGAGGACACCCCGGGCGTGACCCGGGACCGGGTGCCGTACGACGCCAACTGGTCCGGTCGGCAGTTCGTCGTCGTCGACACCGGCGGCTGGGAGCCGGACGCCCGCGACCGCGCCGCCGCGATCGCCGCCCAGGCCGAAGCCGCGGTGGCCACCGCGGACGTCATCCTGTTCGTCGTCGACGCCACGGTCGGCTCGACCGATGTCGACGAGGCCGCGGTCAAGATGCTGCGACGCAGCGCCAAACCGGTCCTGCTGGTCGCCAACAAGGCCGACAACATGTCCGTCGAGTTGGAGTCGGCCGCCCTGTGGTCACTCGGCCTGGGCGAGCCGTACCCGGTCTCGGCGCTGCACGGTCGCGGGTCCGGCGACCTGCTCGACGCGGTCCTCGACGCGTTGCCTGATCCGCCGCCGGTCACCGAGCCGGGTGGGCCGCGCGGCCCTCGCCGGGTCGCCCTGGTCGGCCGGCCGAACGTGGGCAAGTCCAGCCTGCTCAACCGGCTCGCCCGGGAGGAACGGGCCGTCGTCGACTCCGTCGCGGGCACCACCGTCGACCCGGTGGACAGCATCGTCGAGATCGGCGGTGAACCGTGGCAGTTCGTCGACACCGCCGGGCTGCGCAAACGCGCCAACCGGGCCAGCGGCACCGAGTACTACGCCAGCCTGCGCACCGCCGGCGCGATCGAAGCGGCCGAGGTGGCGGTCGTCCTGCTCGACGCCAGCGAAGTCCTGAGCGAGCAGGACCAGCGGGTGCTGTCGATGGTCGTCGAGGCCGGCCGGGCCTTGGTGATCGCGTTCAACAAGTGGGATCTGGTCGACGCCGACCGACGCTACTACCTGGAGAAGGAGATCGAGCGGGACCTCCGGCGCATTCCGTGGGCGATCCGGGTGAACATCTCCGCCCGGACCGGCCGGTCGGTGGAGCGGCTCGCCCCGGCGCTGCGGACCGCCCTGGCCAGCTGGGAGACCCGGATCCCGACCGGCCAGCTCAACCAGTGGATCACCGCCCTGGTGCAGGCCACCCCGCACCCGGTACGCGGCGGCCGCGCACCGCGCATCCTCTTCGCCACCCAGGCCGGCGTGGCGCCGCCCCGGTTCGTGCTGTTCACCACCGGCCCGCTCGACGCCGGCTACCAGCGGTTCGTCGAGCGCAAGCTGCGGGAGGAGTTCGGCTTCGAAGGCACCCCGATCGAGGTCACGGTGCGCCCACGCAAGCAGGTGGGTCCCGGCGGGCGGGGCAAGGCCCACGGCTGAGGCCCGTCGCCGGTATGGCTGCCGTATCTCCCCGGGTGGGGGCCGCGGTGTCCTGGCCGACCGGTGCGCTACGCTGTACCGGCTGCCGCCGGCGCTGTGCCGGCTGGAGCGGGACGTGGCGCAGCTTGGTAGCGCACTTGACTGGGGGTCAAGGGGTCGTCGGTTCGAATCCGGCCGTCCCGACAGCGTGAGGGTTTCCGCAGGTCAGCGACTTGCGGGAGCCCTCTTTTCATTGCTTGGCATGGATGCCCGGTCTGGCGTGCCGCTGTTGGACCACAAAACTCGGGCAGGTTGCCATGGCACTGTTGGATCTTCAGAAGCTGACCGTAGGACTGTCCCGGACCTGGGCCGGGTCCCTGCGGGACTGGGACCGGTCGCTGCGTTCGGGGAACTATCCGGAGACGACCCGGTACAACTGTCTCCTCGCGGCGGCGCAGCTGGCGCGGTACCTGGGGGAGCACTCGCCCGACCCGGACGCCGACGACGGCGCCGCCGACCCATGCGTGGTCTGTCTTTCACTTCCACCCGAGGTTGGGATGAGGTCCGACAGGGGCGGAGTAGGTAGTTGTCACCCGTGATCTCCACGCGGAGCGGTTGATGAAACGGATGCCGTAGGTCGAGACAGGCCCGAGCGCGCGGCTTCCATCACTGGTCAACCCGCGTCCCGGCTGCCACGCCGGCTTGCTCGCACCGCCCGTGACCAGCTCGCTTGCGAATCGGTGCGCTGAAGGTGAGGGCTAAGGCGTTTATACCGACGCGAAGGCGCCGCCGAGGACGGAAGTCTTGTGCCGAGACGAGAGGGAGCCGCGATGCCCGTCAGCCCAGTCATCGAAGCCGCCCAATTGAGCGTTACCTACGGCAAGTTCGACCCCGTCGAGGAGATCTCGACCCATGTCGCGCTCTGGGAGCTCTACGCCCTCCTCGGCACCAACGGGGCAGGCAAGACCTCGACGATCGAGGTCATCGAGGGTCGTCGGACGGTGTCGGCGGGCACGGTGCGCGACTTCGGCGAAAGCCCCACGGCCCGGCGAACGGTGGCCGTCACCTAGGTGCTCGGCGGCAACGCCTGCGCGCTGAGCATCACCACATCTGGACCAGATGTCGGAGGCAGCCGAGACATTGAAGGAGTCACCCACGGTGGATGCATCGCAGATCGAGTTCGGTATCGACAGTTTCGGTGACCGCCCTCATGATGACCGGGGGGAAATCGTCTCGCACGCGAAGGCGATCCGCGCGGCAGTGGCCGAGGCCGTCCTGGCCGACCAGATCGGCATCGACGTGGTCGCATTGGGCGAGCACCACCGGCCGGAGTACGCGATCTCCAGTCCGGAGACTGTGCTCGCCGGCATCGCGACCGCCACGCAGCGGATCCGGCTCGCGTCGGGAGTGACGGTGCTGTCCTCGGATGATCCGGTGCGGGTGTTCCAGCGCTTCGCCACGATCGATGCGCTATCCAGCGGTCGCGCCGAGGTGATCCTCGGGCGAGGGTCGTTCACCGAGTCGTTCCCGTTGTTTGGGTACGACCTGAAGGACTACGAGGTGCTGTTCGAGGAGAAGATCGACCTGTTTCACCGACTGCTGGACGAGAAGCCGGTGACCTGGGAAGGCACCACTCGCGCCGCCCTGCAGAACGCGGACGTCTATCCGAAGACGGAATCGGGACGTCTGAGCACCTGGGTGGGAGTGGGCGGTACGCCGCAGTCGGTGCTCCGCACCGCGCGCTACGGATTCCGGCTCATGCTCGCCATCATCGGTGGCGTGCCCGATCGCTTTGCTGCGTACGTGGACCTGTATCGACGGGCGCACCAGCAGCTCGGCACGACCGCTGCGCCGGTCGGGGTGCACTCGCCTGGCTTCGTCGCCGCGACCGACGAGGAGGCCAAGGAGCTGTTCTACCCCGGATACCGGGAGATCCGCGATCGGATCGGCACGTTGCGCGGTTGGCCGCCGCTCCAGCGGCGGGAGTTCGATGCCGACGTGGCGCACGGCTCGCTGTACGTCGGGTCGGTCGAGACCGTCGCGGCGAAGATCGCCCGCGCGGTCCGGATGTTGGACGTGGGCCGTTTCGACATGATCTACTCCGCCGCGGGGACAGTCTCCGCCGCGGCGCGGATGCGGTCGGTCGAGCTGTACGGCACGCAGGTCATTCCGCGGGTGCGTGAGCTTCTGGCTGAGCAGTCCGCAGCCACGGCGCGGGTTGCACGATGACTTCTCGTGTCACAACCGTCGGTATTCTGGGTGCCGGGAAGGTCGGCACCGTCCTGGCCCGTCTGGCCGTCGCCGCCGGCTATCGCGTCCTCATAGCCGGCTCCGGAGATCCTGAGAGGATCGCACTGACCACCGAGGTGCTGACACCCGGCGCCACTGCCGGGTGGCCGACCGAGGTCGCGGCGACCGCGGACGTGGTGATCCTCGCACTCCCATTCAGCAGGCACCGCAACCTCCCGGTAGACGAATTGAAGGGGAAGCTCGTCGTGGATGCGATGAACCACTGGTGGGAGTCTGACGGCCTCCGCGACACGATCGTCCCGCCCGGCGTGTCATCGAGCGATGCCGTGCAGCGGTTCCTGCCGGGCGCGCGGGTCGTCAAGGCGCTGAACCACATGGGCTATCACGACCTCGAAGAGGAGGCTCGTCCCGCAGGGCGGTCCGGGCGCAAGGCGATCGCGGTCGCCGGAGACTCTCCCGAGGACGTGGCTGTGGTGTCACAACTCATCAACGCGTTCGGATTCGACGCCGTGGCGATCGGCTCCCTCTCGGCCGGTGCCCGCGTCGAGCCCGGGACTGCTGCGTTCGGAGCGAATGTCGAGGCCGCCGAGCTGCGAACCCTCACCACAGCCTGCCGGGCCGTTCGGGCGCGGCCCTGCAAACAGCTTCCGCGAGAACCTGAGGAGGACAGATGCGGTCAGTCGTTCCCGACTATCTGACTGACGTACTCGCAGATGTCGAATCGGACACCTCCGGGGAGCCGGCGGGGTACATCCCCGAGCTCGCGGCGGCTGATCCTGAGCGTCTGGCAGCGGTCTTCGCCACGGTCGACGGCACGGTCCATGGTGCCGGCGACCCTGACGTCGCGTTCACGATCCAGTCGATCTCGAAGCCTTTCGTGTACGCGATGGCGCTCTCCGATCGCGGCTTTGATCGAGTGCTCGCCAAGGTCGGGGTCGAGCCATCCGGGGAGGCGTTCAACGAGATCTCCTTGGAGAACGACACGGGGCGCCCTCGTAATCCGATGATCAACGCCGGCGCGATCACCGCTCACTCACTTACCGGTCCGGAAAACGTGACGCCCGTCGAGCGGGTCGACCGCGTCGTCCAGGGGCTTTCGGCGTTCGCTGGCCGTCAGCTGACAGTCGACGAGACGGTGTGCGCATCCGAGATGGAGAACGCGCACCGCAACCTTGCCATCGCGTACATGCTCCGCAGCCACGGCATCCTCACCGAGGACCCCAGGGCCGTCGTCGATGGCTACATCCGTCAGTGCTCGGTCCTCGTGACCACCCGGGATCTGGCGATGATGGCGGCGACGCTGGCCAACCGCGGGGTGAATCCCCTGTCGGACGAGCAGGTGGTGGACGGGGCGGTGGTGCGTCAGGTCCTGAGCGTCATGGCCACCTGCGGGATGTACGACGCCGCCGGCGACTGGGCCACGCAGGTCGGCATTCCAGCGAAGAGCGGTGTGGCCGGGGGACTGATCGGTGCACTCCCCGGTCAGCTCGGCATAGCCACTTTCTCGCCACGACTGGACAGGCACGGCAACAGTGTTCGCGGAGTGTCGCTGTTCGAGCGGTTCTCGGCAGACATGGGACTGCATGTGATGGAGGTCCCGCCTGCGGCGCGCGCGGTCGTGCGTTCCAATCGGGTACGGGGTGACGGAGCGGACGCGACCCGGGTTCTCCGGCTGCAGGGCGGAATCCACTTTGCGGGAGCAGAACGGATCGTGCGCGAGGTCGTGGAGAGCGCGCCTTCGGAGCCCCGAGTGGTCCTCGACGTCTCCCTGGTGCACTCTATCGACGACGTGTCCCGACGAATGCTCCTGGAAGTCGCGCGTCGGCTCCGCCTGAACGGTCACGAAGTCTATCTCGTAGATCCGGAGATGATGATCCCGGACCCCGACCCTGGCGACGGGGTCCGGCTCGCGGTCATCGATGTCATTGCTCAATTGCGACCAGGAAGGACATCATGACCGCGAGGATCATCGAGAAGCCCGACTTTACCGGGCTGCATGCGATGTATATCAACTGCACCCTCAACCGTTCCCCCGGCCGGAGCCACACCCAGGGGTTGATCGACCGCAGTGTGGCGATCATGGCGGCGAACGGGGTCAGCGTGGACCAGATTCGCGCCGTCGACCACGACATCGCCACCGGCGTGCGACCGGACATGACCGAGTACGGGTGGGACACCGACGAATGGCCCGCGTTGCTGACCCGGGTGCTGGCAGCCGACATCCTGGTCATCGCCGGTCCGATCTGGCTCGGCGACAACAGTTCGGTGACCCGCCGGGTGATCGAGCGGCTCTACGGCTACTCCGGTGTACTCAACGAGCAGGGTCAGTACGCCTACTACGGGCGGGTCGGTGGCTGCCTGCTCACCGGCAACGAGGACGGCCTGAAGCACTGCGCCATGAATATCCTCTACAGCTTGCAGCACATCGGCTTCACCATCCCGCCGCAGGCCGATGCGGGTTGGCTCGGCGAGGTCGGTCCCGGCCCGTCCTACCTCGACGCGGGTTCTGGCGGGCCGGAGAACGACTTCACCAACCGCAATACCGCGTTCATGACCTACAACCTGCTCCACCTCGCGTCGATGATCCGTCGTGCCGGCGGGTTCCCGGCCTACGGCAACCAACGCACTGTCTGGGACGCAGGAGTCTATCCGGACACGGCCAATCCCGAGTACCGCTGACCCGACGACCGTCACCTCTCGTGACAGCGCCAAGGATGTGAGTAGCGATGACCATTTCGGCAACGACGAGCTGGCCGAGCCTGCGGGTCTCGGACTGGACCGACACGCGTGACACCCTGCACATGTGGACCCAGATCGTGGGCAAGATCCGCATGGCGCACGCTCCGTTGGTCAATCACTGGTGGCAGGTGACCCTGTACGTGAGCCCACGCGGGTTGACGACGTCCGCCATCCCGTACGGCACGGGAGCCTTTGAGATCGAGTTCGACTTCATCGGCCATCGGCTCGACGTGCACACCAGCAACGGCGGCGTGCGGAGTCTTCCGCTCCGGCCGATGCCGGTCGCCGAGTTCTACTCGCGGGTCATGGCCATGCTCGACGAACTCGGGATCGAGGCGCCGATCCGGCCGCATCCCAACGAGGTCGACCCGGCGATCCCGTTCGCCGAGGACCACCACCACGCCTCCTACGACGGTGAGGCCGCCGCCCTGTTCTGGCGGCAGCTGTTGCAGGCGAACCGGGTGATCGGCGAGTTCCGGTCGCATTTCGTGGGCAAGGTCAGCCCGGTGCACTTCTTCTGGGGCGGGATGGACCTCGCCTGCACCCGCTTCTCCGGCCGGTCGGCCCCGCCGCACCCCGGCGGAGTGCCGAACTGCGGAGACTGGGTCATGGTCGAGGGCTACTCCCGCGAGCTGTCCAGCTGCGGGTTCTGGCCCGGCGGCGGTGAGGAAGGCGCCTTCTACTCGTACGCCTATCCCGCACCCGACGGGTTCGCCGAGCAGCCGATCGGACCCGACGGCGCGTACTTCAGCGCTGAGTTCCAGCAGTTCCTGCTGCCGTACGAGGCTGCCCGCGCCGCACCGAATCCGGACCGCGCGGTCGCTGAGTTCCTCCGCAGCACCTACGTGGCCGCCGCAGACCTCGGGGGCTGGGACCGCTCCGCCCTGGAGGACGACCCGTTTCGTTGGCACCGAACCTCTGCTTGGTGAAGACCACCAAGGTGATCGCACGACCGCCGCGTTACCCCTGCGAACACGACTGGCGGCAACCGGTGGTACGGCCGGCGGTCGAGCCGTATGACGCCTCTGGGAGACAGATGCTCGCCGGAGACGGCGGAAGCGACCTCTGACCTGGCCGCCGCGCCGGTCCGCCCGTATCAGAGATGAGAGCTGATGGAGGACACATGGTAGTTAATGTGAAGGATGTCCCCGAAGCCAAGCAGTACGAGGCTCGGGTCGAGGGAGAGTCCAAGGTTGCGGGTATCGCGCAGTACATCCGGACCAAGGAACTCATCGCGTTCGTGCACACCGAGGTCCCGCCGGAGTACGAGGGCAGGGGAGTGGGGACGGCCCTTGCCCGCGCCGGCCTCGACGAGGCCCGCGCCGCAGGCCTGCTGGTCCTGGCCACCTGCCCGTTCTTCGCGGGGTGGATCGCGCGGCACCCCGAGTACCAGGACCTGGTGTACCAGTCCCGCAGCAGAGTCACCGACTGAACAGCAGGGCGCGGCAACGATGGAGAGGCGACATGAGCAGCGGAACCGCGAAGAAGGCGTACGAGGGTCAGTCGATCACCGTGACCCTTGAGGCCAGGCGTTGCCTGCACGCTGCCGAGTGGGTTCGCGGCTTGCCGGAGGTCTTTGATCCGGGTCAGCGCCCGTGGAGCCGGCCCGACGGTGCCGAGGCCGAGCGCTTGGCCGAAGGGCTCCGACGCTGTCCCTCCGGAGCGTTGCGGTACGAACTCGTATCCGGCGGGGCGGAGGCCCCTGATCGGCCCACGTGGGTCACGCGACTCCACCGGACAGTTGATCGTGCGCGGTGAGTTGAGTGTGGCCACATCGCGAGGTGCGAGCGCTGAGATCAGGGCCGTCCTATGTGGCTGCGGGCAGAGCCGCCTGCAGCCGTACTGCGATCACACCGGGCCTTGCGGTCAGACCCCGCTTGGATGACCCGACACCCGGTCGGTCGATTCCCAGCATGAGCCAAGGAGCGAGCAGGTGGTCTGCAGAGTGCACACCGACCGGCTGAAGATGAAAGGATGTTATGACTGAGCAGGTTATCGGCAGAAGCTACCGGTTCAACCTGGGTGAACTGACGGTCCGGTTCACCTTTGATTCGCAGACACAGGGAAGCTTCGTCGTCGAGAGCGGTGGCGGGCTTGCGCCCGATGGTCACGCGGAGACCGTGAAGCTCGACCTGCGGGAGATTCGCGACGGCGTCTACTTGAATTCGTGGACGGAGGCCAGCGGCGCCACCGTCACCCACGTCGAGGGCTTCGCCAACGCGACGCTGTATTCCAATGTGACTGTCGGCGGCACTCTCTACAACTTCGTCGGGACTATCGAGGAGGCATGACCATGGCCGCGAACACAGCGACTGGCCAGGCTCAACGCAACACCGAAATCGTACTGACCGCCATGCGGGAACTCTTCGTTGAGAAGGACATCACGGCGCTCGACCGGTACTGGTCTGAGCCCTACGTCCAGCACAGTCCTCAGTTGGCCAATGGTCTGGGCACGCTACGCGCTGTGGTGCCGGGCCTGGAGGGCTTCTCATGGGAGCCGAAGCGGATCGCCGCGCAGGGTGACCTCGTGTTCACCCACAGCGTCGTCCATGGGTGGGCGCCGAATCCGGTCGTCATCGTTGACATCTTCCGGCTCGATAACGGACGTATCGTCGAACATTGGGATGTCATTCAGGACCTCACCTCCCCTGAGGCGACCGTCAGCGGTAACCCGATGATCTGACACTCTGTAGGCGGGAGTGGGCGGCATATCGGCTCAGGGAAAACCTAACCACCCCCGGCTGCTGCAACAGGCCTGAGCGCCTCGCGTGGCGTTCCTGGTACAAACGAGCTCACCGCCTGACCGTGGCCTCGGATCATCCTGATTCGATGGACTACCTGTCAGTCAGGGAGCAGCTGAACCGGGCGGGGCTCATTTCACATACCGACCCGGCGGGCTCGTCGCGGTCGGCGAGCCACTGCCGGGAGTCACCCAGACGCCGGGCTGCGCACACGGCCGTCATGCCTCTGCCCGCGCGGCGAGAGCCGTGTTCATCGTAGCGAAGCCTGACTCGGCCGAGCGCAACAAGCCGGGCAGCATCATCACGAACAATCCAGAGAAGCGTTCGGACTGGGTGAACCGGGTCGATTTGGGAGTGAGCGGTTCGATGTCGAAGGAGTGCGCGCCGTCGAAGATCCCCGGGATGAGCACACGGCCGAGCCACGCGAGCTGCCGCTCGGGCTCGGCGGTGGTGACGGTGGGAGTGAAGCGGCGCGGCTTAGCCCCGGGAAGAGCGATAGTGACCGCCACATGAGAGCCACGGGTCAGGCTGCCGTCAAGCTTCGTGATGAACGGGTTCCATTCCGGGTAGCAGCGGTCTCGGTGAGAATCGTCCACACAGGATCCGCAGGCGCGGCGATGTCGATCGTATGGTTGATGGTAGGCATGGTCGTCCGCTCCTGGTTCAGGGCCGTTGCGTAGTCGGTTGAGGGCTGGCTGAGCTGGGAGTTTGGGAGGAATCCGGGGGTCTATGCAGGACGGGCACGGCCCGTTGGTGATCATGAAGTTGCGAAGCCGCATGATCCCGAGGAAGACCGCACCCGCCGATGCCATCATCACCCACCGAGATTCTGCTGCCGCACCGACCCACCGATACGCCTCTCCCGGTAGCGGTCACTGACAGCGAGCAGCTCAGTCTGTTCGTCGCGTTGAGGGCGGTTCCCGATCCGCGTGACCCGCGTGGCCGCCGCTACCCCCTGGTCAGCGTGCTCGCGGTCGCGGTGTGCGCGGTGCTGGCCGGGGCGTGCACGTTCGCCGCGATCGCCGACTGGGTACGCGACCTCGACCGCGCCGCGTGGGCGAGGCTCGGGTTCACCGACCGGGTCCCCGCCGCGACCACGGTGTGGCGACTGTTGATCCGCATCGACGCGCAAACGCTGTCGGCGGTACTGGCCCGCTGGCTGCGGGCACGCACCACACCGGACGGCGGGACCGGACGGCGGTGGCGCATCGTCATCGCCGTCGACGGCAAGGTCGTACGCGGCGCCCGGCTCCCCGACGGACGTCAGGTCCATCTGCTGTCGGCCTACGACACCAGCACCGGCATCGTGCTCGCCCAGGTCCAGATCGCCACGAAATCGAACGAGTCACCCTGTGCCGAGCACGCCGCAATGGCGTGAAAAACTGCGGTACGGTCGCCCGCCGACGCCGATGGGATCTTGGCACTTGAAGCCGTTAACGAGTCTGGCGCGGGGCCCGACCTCGATGGGTCGCACACTGTTGCTTCGAGCACGCCGGTCAGATTTCTTGGTTCCCGACCGTGGCCCACGGGCGACCTCCCACCCCCTTCTGCCCGTATGGAGCCCGGTGGCATGTCACGAGAACCTGAAGAGATCCACGACCCCGACCATGAGATCCGGTTGAGCCGGGTCGCGGCCATCGACGTCGCGAAGGCATCCGGCAAGGTCTGTACCCGGCTACCGCATCCGACTCAGCCTCACCGCAGGGTGACGCTGGTCTGGGACGTCGTGTCCACCACCAACGAGCTCTGCGCCTTGGCCCAGCGGTTGGTCACCGATCAGATCGAACGTGTCGTTCTGGAGTCGACCGGCGACTACTGGCGACCGTTCTACTACATCCTGGAAGCCCACGGGGTGACCGTGTGGCTGGTCAACGCCAACGACGTCAAGCAGGTCCCGGGCCGACCCAAGACCGACAAGCTCGACGCGGTCTGGCTGGCCAAGCTCAACGAGCGTGGGATGCTGCGGCCCTCGTTCGTGCCGCCGAAGGCGATCCGGGACATCCGCGACTACACCCGGCTGCGCCACGACCTCGTCGCGGACCGGACCCGCTACAAGCTGCGCTTGGACAAGCTGCTGGAAGACGCTTTGATCAAGCTGTCCACGGTGGCTACCAACTTCCTCGGGCTGTCCGGAAGAGCGATGATCGACGCTCTCGTCGCGGGTGAACGCGATCCCCGCCGACTGGCCGAGCTGGCCCTGGGCAAGCTACGGGTCAAACGTCCCGCTCTGGTTGAGGCGTTGACCGGCCGTTTCGACGACCATCACGCCACGATCGCTGCCGTCCTGCTGCAGCAGATCGATGCCCTTGACGTCGAGATCGACAAGCTCACCGTGATCATCGACCAGCTAATCGCCGCACTGCCTCCGACGGGTACTGGTGAGGACTGTCCTCCTGCGGCCCATCAGCCTTCGGTCTTGGAGCGGCTCGACGAGATCCCTGGTGTCGGACCTCGGGTCGCTCAGATCATCATCGCGGAGACCGGCGGGAACATGGCCCAGTTCCCCACCGCTGGCCACCTGGTGTCCTGGACGAAACTGTCCCCACGCACCATGCAGTCCGGGTCAAAGACCCGCCGCGGACCCACCGGCCGTGGCAGCCCCTACCTTAAAAGTGTGCTCGGTGACGCCGCCGCGGCAGCCGCCCGCACCGACACCTTCCTCGGCGAACGCTACCGGCGCCTGGTCAAACGCCGAGGCAAAGCCAGAGCCCTGGTCGCGATCGCCAGATCCATCCTGACGATCGTCTGGCACATCCTGGCCGACCCGACCGCTAGCTTCATCGATCTCGGCCCGGACCACTACGCCACCCATATCAACAAGCACCGCAAGACCCGTAGCCTCATCCGCCAGCTCGAAGCCCTCGGCCACACCGTTCAGCTCAACCCGGCCTGACCAGCACCACACCCAACGGACAAATTCAGAACCTCGGCGGGGATGGGCCCCCACCATGCCGCCTGCCCACTCACAGTTGTTTTTCCGGTCAGATCCCCGCGTTCACGCCCCTGCTACGCCTGGTCGCCGCCCAGCTGGGATCGCTGACCGACGTCCTGGTCGTCGCGGACGCCCTGCACGCCCAGACCGGACACGCCGAGTACCTGGCCGCCGCCGGCGGACATCTGATGGTCACGGTAAAAGCCAACCAGCCGACCACATTCGCCCAGCTCAAGACGCTGCCCTGGGCGCAGGTCCCGGTCGGAGCGCGGACCCGCGAGACCGGACACGGCCGCACGGAGACCCGCACCGTCAAGGCCGTCACCGTGGCGACCCCCGGCGGGCTCGGCTTCCCCCACGCCCAGCAGGCCGTCCGGATCACCCGGACCCGCACGGTCAAGGGCAGGACCAGCCGCGAAACGGCGTATCTGACCGTGTCCCTTCCCGCCGGAGCAGCCCAACCCGCCGACCTCGGCGCCTGGGCGCGAGCGGAGTGGCATATCGAGAACCGCCTGCACTACGTCCGCGACGTGACGTTACGTGAGGATGCCCATCGAGCCCGGACCGGCAACGGTCCCGCCGTCTTCGCCACACTCCGTAACACCGCGGTTGGCTACCACCGTGCCAACGGCGAACCCAACATCGCCCGCGCCACCCGACGCGCGAACCGACGCTCCACAGACCTCATCGACGCCGTGACCAGCAGTAATCCGACTACGCAATAGCGTGTGCCACGAACGAGGAATGGTGATCGCGATGTAGGAGCGATGTCAGGAATCGATGCTGTGCAGGAGATGAAGGTTTGGCCCTTCGGAGTCGCCTTTCGGGAGGAGGCTTCAAACCACCACATGCTGCGTTGGCTGAAGACCGTCGTGGTGAGCGATGTGGAAAAGGCGCCGTGAGAGGTGTCAGGTAGGGACCGGGAAGATGAGTGAAACCGAACCGCTGTTGACGTGTCGTTACGTTTTAGGTGGCATCAGAACCGTGGTCCTTGCTGTTGGCTGCGGGATGAGTCTGGCGGGTGCCCGATGACTGGCCAGGCGGTGCTCGGCATGGAGGCGGCATGAGCCTGGTCTGCGGCTTCTGCATGGAACGTGGGAAGGCGTGTCTCGATACCGCCCCGGGTAGCCGGGCGAGAGGGAGTAGCCGAGCGGGATGTGCCCGCGAGGTGTGAGTACCGATGCGAGACGCGCTGGCGGACCGGCCTGTAGTAGTGACGAAGCCCTGGTAATCGGGGTGGAGCGAAGGGGCCGGGCCATCCGCAGTTGGTTCGTCTGGTCAACCAGAACGCATAACGGTCTGGGAGGAACTGTGAGGAGCGAGCTGACATTGTCAGAGAAACCGTTAGAGATTTCAAAGTGGGAAGTCTGGGAAGCGTACGAAAGAGTCAAGGCGAACAAGGGAGCACCCGGAGTCGACGACGTCAGCTTGGGGGAGTTCGAGAAGGATCTGAAAGGAAATCTGTACAAGATCTGGAATCGGATGTCCTCGGGCAGTTACTTCCCGCCTCCGGTGAAAGCGGTGCGGATACCGAAACCGCAGGGTGGGGTCAGAACACTCGGTGTGCCCACTGTGGGTGACCGGGTGGCGCAGACCGTGGTGGCCCGCAGGATCGAGGAGAAGGTCGAACCGATCTTCCACCCCGACTCCTACGGCTACCGGCCGCGACGGTCGGCGCTGGACGCGGTAGCGGCATGCCGGCAACGGTGCTGGCGCTACGACTGGGTCGTCGATCTGGACGTCCAGGCGTTCTTCGACAGCGTCGACCACGACCTCATGATCAAAGCGGTGGAGGCGAACACCGACCTGCCGTGGGTACTGCTGTACGTCAAACGGTGGCTCATCGCCCCGATGCAGCAGCCCGACGGTAGCCTGCAACCCCGAGACCGGGGAACCCCGCAAGGGTCCGCGGTCTCACCCGTGCTGGCGAACCTGTTCCTGCACTACGCGTTCGACACCTGGATGGCCCGGACGTTCCCGTCCGTGCCGTTCGAACGCTACGCCGACGACGCGGTGGTGCACTGCGCCAGCGAACGCCAGGCGTACCTGGTGCGCCAGGCGATCGAGGACAGGATGGTCGAGGTCGGGCTGCGCCTGCACCCGGACAAGACCAGGATCGTGTACTGCAAGGACACCAACCGGCGAGGCGCCCATCCGGACACCTCGTTCACGTTCCTCGGGTACACGTTCCGTCCTCGCGGGGCCAAAGATCGTCGAGGGGACGTGTTCACCGCGTTCCTCCCGGCGGTCAGCAAGGACGCTCTCAAAAGACTCAGCCGTACCGTCCGGCGATGGCAGATCCACCGCCGGTTGGACCTCAGCTGGGCCGAACTCGCCGAGATGATCAACCCCGTCGTACGCGGGTGGATGAGCTACTACGGGCGGTTCTACCGCTCCGAGCTCAACACTCTCCTGGCGCGCATCAACTCCTACCTGGTGCGTTGGATCCGCAAGAAGTACCGGCGGCTACGACCCCGACGCAAGGCCCGAGTCGTGTGGGAACGCATCATCGCGCAACACCCGCGCTACTTCGCGCACTGGGCCTGGGTCCGTAACCCTCTGATGATGGCCAGGGTGGTATGAGCGGAGTGACGGGAGACTGTCACGCTCCGTTCCGTGGGAGCCCGGAGGTGAGATCCCTCCGGGCGACCCGACCCTGGCTCCTGGTTCGGCCTGAGGGCGACTCGGCGGCCAAATCGGTTGTGCGGCATGGTGTCGCAGGTTTCCAGGTCATGTCGGGATGAGGTCTTGCGATCCGAACCGCCGTCGGTCATCGGCGTATCGCCAGCCTCGCATCCGTGGCGACGGTTCGCGTCGGTGGAAGGTGCGGAGGCCCCGATCGGTCGCACCGTGCTGGCGCGGCGTATTAGCCCGGCGGACGCTGTCAAAGCAGCCGAACGCAGCTGGTGGATCGAGCACCGACGCCTGGCTGCCCGGCCTTCCCAGGTCTTCTGGCCGTGGTGTGCGCGGCTGGTCAGCGCAGCGGTAGTTCCTTGAGCTGCCGGCGGGAGGTGATCCCGAGCTTACGGAAGATGCTGCGCAGGTGGGCTTCGATCGTGCGAGGGCTCAGGAACAACTGTGCGCCAATCTCCCGGGAGGTGGCCCCGGTGGCGACCAATCGGGCGATGTGCAGCTCGTGGGTGGTGAGGGCGTGGGCCGGCTGGGTGGTGCGTTTGCGCGGGTGCTCACCGGTGGCGCGTAGCTCGCGGGCCGCTCGCTCGGCGAACGCTTCCACACCCATCTCCGACAGCAGTTGGTGGGCGGTGCGGAGTCTCTTGCGCGCGTCCTGGCGGCGGCCTTCGCGGCGCAGCCACTCGCCGTAGACGAGGTGAGCACGAGCCGTGTCGCTGGCCATCCGGGACTTTTCGAGCCGTTCGATCGCCTCGCGGTAGTTCTTCTCGGCATCGGGCCCGGTGCTGGCCAGCGCTCGTGAGCGCGCGGCCAGGCCGAGCGCCCATGAGGTGCCGTACGCATCCGCGCGTGAACTGAGCTGCTCCAGTGCGAGCGCCGCTCGTTCCGGTTCGCCGGCACGGACAGAAGCCTCGATGAGCTCGGGTAGGCCCGCGCTGCTGATCGACTGTTCGTCGGACCTGCACGCCCTCGCCGCAGCTTCCTGCGCGACCGAATAGTTGCCTAAGCCGTTGTGGAGCACCGCCATCGCGTACCGGGCGAGGGAGACCTCCACGCCCTCGTCGGGGTAGGTGCCATCGCTGGCTATGATGGCGTTGAGCGCGGTGGTCTCGGCCTGGTCGCCACGCCAGGCGTTGAGAATGACGCGACCATGGCGCAACGGCACGCCCCCGGTCGCCTGTGTGATCACTGTGGCCTCGGCCGCCAGCTCGTCAGCGTGGGCGAGATCGCCCATCAGGACCAACGTGATGGACAGGAAGTTCAGTGCGGCGGGGAGCGTCGCCAGCGCGCCGGCCTCACGAGCGAGCTGGACGTTGCGGCTGGCCAGCACATAGAGCAGCTCGTCGTCGAGGACCGTCACGGCGTTGCGGCCGGCCAGCCACAGCCAACGGTCGCTCTGGCTGGACTGCACAGATTCCGCCTGCGGGCAGTCGCGGAACGCTGCCAGTGCGAGCTGCAGCCGGGGCGCTCCTGCCGGATGTCCCCTTGTCAGGGTCGTCGCGAGCCCGTCGAGGAGTAGGTCTACCGGTCGCGGCGGCACCTCGGGCGCCGGGGCGGCCAGGGCCGCTTCGGCGATGCGTACCGCGTCGCCCCCGCCATTGATGATCGCCGCGTCCAGCGCATGTAGGTAGGTCTCGCGGGACAACGCGGCGTCCAACGGGGCGAACGCCTTGGCAGCATCCATCAGCATGTCCGGCACCTCGGTGCCGCGGTTCAGGTGGAACACGATCTGGGCTCGCAGCAGGTCGAGATGCGCGCGTTGCAGGGGAGCCAGCGGCCCGAGTGGCGCCGTCGTGAGCAGTTCCAGCGCGCTTTCGGAGGCGCCGGCTTCGTGCTTGGCGCGGGCGGCTTCCAGCGCCCGCCGGGCTCGGGTGGCGTGATCGGGAGTGAGGGTTGCCGCGTGCTGCAGGAACGCGGCTGCGGCGGCCAGCCCACCGCGGGCCCGCGCCCGGTCGGCTGATTGCTCAAGTTCGGCAGCGGCGTCCTCGTCGGTGCCCAAGATCGATTGTGCGCGGTGCCAGGCGCGCCGGTCCGGGTCGGTCTGCGGGTCGATGGCGGCGGCCAGAGCGCCGTGGGCGCGGCGGTGGTCGGGTGGCGTGGCGGCCCGGTAGACCGCCGAACGCGCCAACGGATGACAGAACCGCACCCGGATATCGATCTCGAGTAGCCCGACGGCTTCGGCTGCCTCGACCGCTTCGAGGGCGATGCCTAGCTCGGCGGCGGCGCGCCACAGCAGCGCCACGTCGCCGGTTGGCTCGGTGGCGGCGACCAGCAGTAGCAGCTGGGTGTCGGGGGGCAAGCTGCCGCTGCGGCGCCGGAATGCGTCCTCGACGCGGTGCGGAACGCTGAGGGTGTCGGGCAGCTCGAACCCGCCGGCCAGCTGTGTGGGACGGGTACTGCGGGGCAGCTCCAGCAGCGCCAGCGGGTTGCCGCGTGCCTCGGCGATGATCCGGTCGCGTACTCCAGCGTCGAGCGGTGCGTGGACGGCGGAGGCCAGCAGCGCTCCGGCGTCGGTGTCGTTGAGGCCGTCCAGCCGTAGCTCCGGCAGCTCGGCGAACGTGGTGACAGCGCTGTCGCCGACATCGCGCAGCGCGAAGAGTAAGGCGATTCGTTCGGCGGCGACTCGGCGTGCCACGAACGCCAGGATCTGCGCGGAGGCCTCGTCCAGCCATTGAGCGTCGTCGACGAGGCACAGCAGCGGCTGTTCCTCGGCGATCTCGGCCAGCAGGTTGAGGGTGGCCAGCCCGACCAGGAACCGGTCCGGTGCCGCTCCGGCGCGTAAGCCGAACGCTACGCCGAGGGCAGCCTGCTGCGGCTCGGGCAGCGCATCCGCGTGGTCCAGCAGCGGCGCGCACAGCTGGTGCAGACCGGCGAACGCGAACTGGTTCTCGGACTCCGCTCCGACCGAGTGTTCGACCCGGAACCCCGACGGAGATGCGGTATCGCGGGCGTGCTCCAGGATCGCGGTCTTTCCGATGCCCGCTTCCCCGCGCACCACGAGCGCCCCGCTGCGTCCGGCCTGTGCCTGGGCGAGTAGGTGTTCGACGGCGACGCGGTCTGCGCGCCGGCCCAGAAGGTTCGCCAGTTCGTTCTCACCTGAGTCCGTCGGCACCCGTACAACCAACTTAGAACGTAGGCGATTATCACCGATGCGTACCGCAGCCGCCAGTGTGGGGTCTCAACCGTGGCCGGCACGTCCGCCGACGCCGTTGTTGGTCCCGGTACGCCGCGGGCAGCGACCATCGACCTCGCGCACGGTGACGACCGGCGAAGGCATCAGGGGCTACTACGGCAGCCCGCCAGTTGCTAGTTGACCAGGGCGTATTCGCGGTTGAGGCGGGCGAGTTGGTGGTGCCAGCAGGTGCGGGTCTGGTGGCGTCGTCGCCAGGTGAACCAGTCGATGGCGTGGTCGGGTGGTTGTGGGTGGTGGAGGGTGCGGGCCTGGCACTGGTCCAGGCCGAGGTGGTCCTTGCCCAACTCGAAGCATTTCTCGACCGGCCACCGCAGGCCGGCGGCGCGGACCAGCCGCGACACGACCGCCGGCTGCTCTCGGGCACGTGGCAGTAGTGCATCGCCAGTTCCCCGGTGGCCAGGTGACGGCGCACGAGGAGGTGGTGCCGGGGTGAGGCGGTGGCGATCCACGCCCACGCGTACCAGCGATGTCCCTTCGACCCGGCGTCGGCCGAGCGGACATGCCAGCCGCGGCCGGACCCCGCCGCCAGTTCCGTGACGGCTTGCGCGCTGGTCAGCCGGTCACCGGACGGCATCTGGATCATGAAGGTCGAGGCGACCCGCAGCACGTACGCCTGTCCACGGGATTCGAGGAACCCCCGCGGCTCGGTGCAGTTGCCGTACACCTCGTCACCGCAGATCACGTCGAAGGTCAGCTCGTCGGCGTACGCGTGGGTGCACAGGTCGATCGCGAGTTGGCCCTTCGTGCGGAACTCCAGCCCTGGGGTCAGCCCCGTCCGCGCGGCGGTGGCCGGGTCGGTGATCTGCTCGGTGGGGATCCACTGCCGCGCGGCGATCAGGGCGTGGCCGGTCCGTTCCCGCACATAGGCCAGGTGCACTGTGTTGATGCCGTTGAAGACCCGACCGGCGCAGCCCATGTACTGCCGTTCACCCCGACCGTCGCCACGCCTTATGCCGAGTCGACGGTAATGCCGTGGTCGGTGCGGGAT
This sequence comes from Micromonospora sp. ABR4_055, assembly GCF_056160425.1. Taxonomy (NCBI): domain Bacteria; kingdom Bacillati; phylum Actinomycetota; class Actinomycetes; order Micromonosporales; family Micromonosporaceae; genus Micromonospora; species Micromonospora sp. ABR4_055. The sequence continues at coordinate 3,739 of NZ_JBSWXD010000057.1, read as the reverse complement.
GGTCCACCTGCGGCGGCCGTTGCCGGTCGGGTCCAGGCTCATCAACGCCATGTACACGCACTTGAGTGCGGCCTGCTCGGACGGTGACAGCTAAGGGGCTTGTACCGACGCGAAGGCGTCGACGGTAGCGGGAGCCTGGTGTCAAGACGAAAGGAATCGCGATGTCAGCCAGACCCGTCATCGAAATCGACGAGCTGAGCATCAGGTACGGCGAATTCCACGCCGTCAGAAAACTCGCGTTCCAGATCGAGCGGGGAGTTCTACGCCCTCCTCCGTACCAACAGGGCGGGCAAGACCTCGATGCTCGAGGTCATCGAGGGCCAGCGGACGTCGTCAGCGGGCACGGCCGAGCACCCGCCTGGAACAGCGGAGTTTCACTCGCCGACTCCGTGCTCCTACTGGCTCCGACCTCGGCCTGGGCGGCGGTGGCGATCGTGTTGGCCGCGCGGATGGTCCGCTGGGAGCCCCGTGGACAAGCGCCGCACCACAACAACACCTCCAGCGCGGACGCCACCACGAAGTATCCGACGACAGAAGGGAAACGACGATGGGTCTCATCACCGTCGGGAAAGAGAACAGCACCCCGATCGAGCTGTACTACGAGGATCAGGGCGCAGGCCAGCCGGTTGTCCTCATCCACGGATATCCGCTCAACGGCCACAGTTGGGAGCTTCAGACGCGCGAGCTGCTTGCTGCCGGGTACCGGGTGATCACCTACGACCGACGCGGCTTCGGGAGCTCCTCGAAGGTTGGTTCCGGCTACGACTACGACACGTTCGCCGCTGACCTAAACACCGTGTTGGAGACGCTGGACCTGCGCGACGTCGTCCTGGTCGGCTTCTCGATGGGCACCGGTGAGCTGGCCCGCTACGTCTCGCGGTACGGCCACCAGCGGGTGACGAAGCTGGCGTTCCTCGCCTCGCTCGAACCGTTCCTGGTCGCCCGTGACGACAACCCAGAGGGCTTGCCGCAGAAGGTGTTTGACGGGATCGAGGCTGCGGCGAAAGGTGACCGATACGCCTGGTACATGCAGTTCTTCTCGGACTTCTACAACCTCGACGAGAACCTCGGCAGCCGGATCAGCCAGGAGACCGTCACCGGTAGTTGGAACGTAGCCGTCTCCAGCGCGCCGGTGGCGGCTTACGCCGTCGTGTCCTCCTGGATCGAGGACTTCCGCGAAGACGTCGAGGCGGTTCGTGCCAGTGGCAAACCGGCCCTGATCCTGCACGGCACCGCCGACAACATCCTCCCCATCGACGCCACCGCCCGGCGGTTCCGCCGGGCACTTCCCGACGCCGAGTACGTCGAGATCGAAGGCGCCCCACACGGGCTGCTCTGGACCCACGCCGAGGAGGTAAACGCCGTCCTGCGCACCTTTCTCGGCTGAGCGCACGGGCGAGTGACAACGCGCAAAGAGGACAGGGAAGGAACACCTATGGGCGAAAAGCCGATGTCGGCACGTAACGACCTACTCATCGTCGACGACCTTATGCTGCTCCTAATGGACGACGACGGCGCGTCGATCCAGTCGGCGGGCACCCTGTACTACACGCTTGGGGGCGCGGTGCTCACCGAGCTCGCGCTGCTCAATCGGATTCAGACTGACGACTCCGGGGGGTTGAACGGCCCGCGGGTCACCCCGGCTGGTGAGGGTCCGCTGCCCGACCCGCTGCTGCAGTCGGCCTACGACACCATCGCCGAGAAGACGCAGCGGGTGCAGCCGTTGCTCGTCACGCTCGGCGCCGACCTGTGGCAGGTGGTGGTCGACCGGCTCGTGGCCCGCGGCCTCCTGCGGCGTGAGGAGACGCGGGTGCTGCGCGTGTTCCGCTCCACCAGGTGGCCCGCGGCCGACGGGGAGCACGAGGCGCGGCTGCGAGCGCGGATCCGTCGGATCCTGGAGGCCGGCGAAGCTCCCGATCCCCGCACCGCTGCGATCATCGGGCTGCTCTTCGCCAGCGGCGCCATGCCCTCGCTGCGGCCCCCGTTGCCCTGGACGTCGACGACGGTGACCCGGGCCAGCGAGATCGCCTGCGGCCATTGGGGACCCGAGGCGGTCGCCATCGCGGTGACGCGCACCGCGGCGGCGATCGTCGCAGCCAGTGCTGCCGGCATGGCCACTACCAACAGGTGGGCACCGGTTGGCGAAAGGAGCACGAAATGCCCGCACTGGACCAGGCGCTCGAGTCCGATCAGCTGCGGTCCGACCGGCTTCGGCGGCGGCGATGGCCCTGGATCGCCTCCTGCGTCGCGCTGGTGCTCGCGGTCGGTGTCGGTGTCGGTGTCGCGGTCTTCCAGTTCGGCCTGCCATGGTGGATGGGGGAGGGAGATCGCAATCACAAGTACGAAAGCGACGTCGGCTCCCAGCGTTACCAGGTCCACCTACCGCCACAGTACGACGGCACCACCCGGTTGCCGGTGATCATGGCGATTCACGGGTGCGGGATGTCCGGGTACGGGTGGAACTCGATGAAGTTCACGACGCAGTTTAACAATTTGGCCGACCGCGAGGGCTTCATCGTGGTCTATCCCACGCAACGCCTGTTCCGCAACGCGGTCAACTGCTGGAACTCGGCTGATCCGCGGGAGCAGCACCGCTACGACGGAGAACCCGCGCTGCTCGCAGGCGTGGCTCGGCAGGTGGTCGAAGAGTACAACGCGGATCCGGACCACGTGCACGTCGCCGGCGCGTCCTCCGGGGCGGGGACCGCCGTCATCCTCGCGGCGACCTACCCCGACGTCTTCGCGACCGCGACGTCGGTCGCCGGTGGCGAGTATGGGCTGAACCAGGTGGACCCGGACGACCCCGGTGCCACACCGCCGGACTACACCGCACGTCAGGCGTGGTCCCAGATGGGCGACCGGGCGCGGCAGGTGCCGCTGCTCGTCATCCAGGGCGAGGAGGATGACGTCGTCCCACCAATCGTCGCAACTCGCCTCGTCGAGCACTGGATCGCGGTAAGTGACCTCATTGACGACGGTCTGCTAAACGAGAGTTTGGACCTTGTCGAAGAGACGGCGACGGTGCCTGCGGAACCGGGCAGGCATGCGTACACGCGCACCACCATCAGCACGCCCGACGGCACGTCTGTCGTCGAGTCGTACCTCGTCCGCAGTATGGGGCACGTCTGGCCAGGCCCTGCCGGTGACGGCCTCTTCACCGATGGCGCCGGCCCGGACGCCAGCGCCATCGTCTGGGACTTCGTCCGACGCCACCCGAGAGGATCACCGGCGTAAGTCCCAGGACCTGCCAACCGCCGTCGCGTCGGCGGGACCGCTGGGGATCCGGGCGAAGTGCTCGTCCAGGACCGACAAGGCCACGTTGCTCAGCAGCGGCGAAAGGATCGATCCCCGCGGGGTGCCGGTGTCGGTGGCTCGCGGCTGGCCGTCCTCACCGAGGATGCCAGCTTTGAGCAACGCCTTGACCAGGGCCAGGACGCGTTTGTCCGCGATCCGATCGCGCACCCGGTCCATCAGGGCCGTGTGGTCGATCTCGTCGAAGCACGCCGTGATGTCGCCTTCCACGATCCATTCGTAGCTCTTGGACGTGAGTAGACGGGTCTTGGCGATCGCGTCATGAGCCCGGCGCATCGGGCGGAACCCGTAGGAGCGCCGGTGGAATGGAGTCGGACCGGGGCGCGGTGCCGCCTTCTCAGCCTCGATCCACCGACGCGGTTGCCGCTGAATGTTGGTTGATCATTTCTGTATTGGGTGGTGCGGCGGGCGTGAGGGAGTCGCCGAT
>NZ_JBSWXD010000056.1:0-37956 GCF_056160425.1 Micromonospora sp. ABR4_055 | reverse complement strand
AGGGTGTCCAGGTCTTGCGTCACAACATGATCTTGGATGCCCTCTCCTCATGCCCGGACATCGACCCCTGACTTCGGAACTACTCGTCTAGATGTGATCGATCGGAATCGATAACTGGTTGGTGTCAACGGAGGGACAGCCGTGCGTACCCCATCCCACTGGCGCGGCGCCGCCGCGCTGACCATCGCCGCACTCATCGCCGTCATCCTGCTCGGCGCATCCCCCGCCGCCGCGCGGTACGGCGGACCGGCCGGCCCGACGACCCCGACCGCGCTGTGGGCCAGCACCAACGGCGTCGCGATCAGCCTGACCTGGCAGCAACCGCCCACCGGGCCACGGGTCCACTCCTTCCGGGTGTACGAGGGCGGAGAAGTGGTCGCCCGCACCAGCACCACGTCGGCGACGATGAACGTGCCCTTCGGCTCGTCACACGTGTACACCGTCACCGCCGTCGACCGGCACGGGCGGGAGTCGGCGCCGACCGACCCGGTGACCGGCCGCTCCTGGCTCTCCGGGGTCAACCCGGAGTGTCTGCCGACCCCGACCCTGCCGATCACCGTCACCGCCGTCACCGCGTCGGCGGTCTCGCTCTCCTGGCCCCGGCACCCGCTCGGCGGCGAACTGGAACTGCGGGTGGACGGCGTCAGCCTGGGCTGGACGTCGCTGACCAGCGCCCGGGTCGGCGGTCTGGCACCTGCCACCGATCACCAGATCCAGCTCTTCCGGCTCAACCAATGCAGCCCCGGATTCACCGAACCGGTCGGCTCGACCAGCGCCACGACCGCCGCCGGCGAGCCCGCGCGGCACGCCCCGCCTACCGACCTCACCGTCACCGGGCGAACCGACACCACCATCAGCCTGGCCTGGACCGCGCCGGCCGGACCGCCGCCGGACCGGTACGCGGTCTACGAGGGTGGCACCCGGGTCGCCGTCAGCGTCGGCACCACGGCCACCGTCCAGCGGCTCTTCCACGCCACCTGGCACCGCTTCACCGTCGCCGCGCTCGATTCCGCCGGCAACGAGTCGGCGCACAGCCCGGCGGTGTCAGCCAGCACCGAGACCTGCCTGGGCAGCCCGCCCCGGCCGGTCGGGCTGGCGGCGACCGCGCTCTCCCCGTCGTCGGTGCGGCTGAGCTGGACCTTCGACGCGACCGCCACCTCGTACACCGTCTGGGACGGTGACACGGCTGTCGCCACCTCCCGCTACCCGGAGACGGTCGTCTCCGGGCTGCCGTCGGCGTCCCGGCACGTCTACCGGGTCAGCGCGACCCTCCCTCAGCCCTGCGGCGAGACCCCACGCTCCGCCCCGGCGCGGGTCACCACCGCACCCGGTCCCGCCGCCCGGCCGGCGGCACCGGCGTCGCTCGAGGTGACCGGCAACACCCCCGGCAACTGGCCCACCGACGCTCGGCTCACCCTGGTGTGGTCTGCCTCCGTCGGAGGCGAGCCCGCCGTCAGCTACCGGGTGTACGAGGGAGCGACCGTCGTCGGCGCGACCGACGGGACCCAGCTGACGCTGCCGGTGGGCGGGGGGACCTGGCACACGTACACGGTGGTCGCCGTCGACGCCGCCGGCAACGAGTCGGCGGCCAGTCCGTCGGTGACCGCGCAGGGCATGTTCTATCCGCCGCCGTAGAGCAGGCGACGCCGCCCAACGGGGTTTCGGCCGTGCCGTCGTCAGCGCCGGGCCGGCGCCGTCGATCACCAGGACGGATCCGACCGTCGCACGCGCGGGGCTGCGGCAGACCGGCCGTACGTAGGCGGGCGAGGTGGAGCCGGCCGGAGTTCACCGCGTCGTACAGGGACACCGTGAGTGGCGGGTGGTGGTCGGTGCCTCGGCGAGATGCCCCTCGCCGGCTCCGAGGGGCCAAGGGTGTGTTCGATGACGTGATGCCAGAGGTGCATCTTGATGCACCTCTGGCATCAAGCCTGAACCGGTAGTCCGGACCATGGAGGTAACCTATCGCTGCAAGGAAAGCACCTGAAGTCACCAACGCGTATAGACGTCGACGATGGGCCCGATCTGCGGTGGCAGCCGGCGGATCAACCAACTCGTTGAGGTGGTCAGCGGCGGCGGCCCGGCCCGCCGGACGACGACGCCGGCCTTCTGGTGCGGCGCTTGGCGGGCTGCTGCTGAGCTGGCGCCGCAGGCTGTGGCGGGCGCCGACGGTCGGCGAGGTTCCAGTGGTAACGCTCGTACAGTGCGATCCCGGCGCAGACGGAGACGTTCAGCGACTCCGCGGCCGGGTCGATGGGGATCGACACCGAATGGCGGGAGATGCTCTCGAAGGAACGCGACGTGCCGGTCTTCTCGCTACCCAGCAGCAGGGCGAGCTGCTCGTCCGCGTCACGCAGATCGCTGACCGCGAGATCGCCGTCGGCGTCGAAGGCGATCAACGGGATGCCGGTACGCCGGAAGTAGCCGGTCGCCTCGGCCCGCGACGCGAGCACGATCGGCAGCGAGAAGACGTAACCCCGGCTGGCTCTGATCAGCCGCCGGTCCGCGATGGTGGTCAGATCGCTGTCCACCAGCACGATGCCGCCGGCGCCGAGCGCGAACGACGTGCGCACGATGGCCCCGATGTTGCCGACGATCTTCACCCCGTCCAGGACGATGAGGTCGCCGGTCGTCCGGGACAGCTCGTCGAAGCTCCACGGTCTCGGGACCCGGGCAATCCCGAACGCCTTGGGCTTCTTGTCGGTCCGGAACAGGTCGTTCATGATCGGAGCCGCTACCAGGCGGACCGGGATTCTCTCCCGCCGGCATGCGGTGATCACCTCGTCGGCCAGCGGGCTGGTCTGCACCCCGTAGACCTCGATGAACTCCAGCCCGGCGTGAATCGCCTGCACGAGCGGCTCGGTGTCCTCGATCAGCACGGTGCGAACGACGGATCGCGAATGCTTGGTGACGTCGATGATCCGCTGGACCGCCGGATCCGACCGCTCGGTGATGACATCGAGTTCCGCCACGACAACGACCCTAACCCACCCTGGGTCCGACACCGCCGCCGAGCGCCGCCGCTGCCGCCCCGGGCCTGGGCCGCCGAGGGCCGCTGCCGGCAGCGAACCGGGTTTGCCGCCCCGATCCAGGGGTACGCGCCGGGGATGCTGCCCCACTGACCGGGCGGGTCCACCCTCCCGCCCGGCCGAACCGCACGGGAGGTGTCCGATGAGCCAACCCCGCGACCAGATGCAGGAACGCGGCTGGGATCCGATCGGCAGTCTGCAGTCGCTCTGGTCGGAGCTGGGCCGGGTCTTCGGCGGCGACGCCGGCGTACCCGAGGTCGAGCTGCTGGACACCGACGACGGCTGGCGGGTGGTCGCCCGGCTACCCGGCGTCGCGCCGGAGGAGGTGGCGGTGGAGATCGACGGCGCGGACCTGTGCCTGCGGGGCCGGTCCGAGCAGGAGGTCAACGTCGACAACGGGCTGGCGGACACCGGTTCGACCGAGCGCGGCTTCGAGTACCGGCTGCGCCTGCCCAGCGGGGTGGACGTACACCGGATGGACGCGGTGATGGACCACGGACTGCTCACCGTCACGATGCCCCGGGCCGAGCCGGGCGGCCGCCGGTCGATCACCGTGGGCCGGCCGCAGCACCAGCAGCCGACCGCCGGTTCGGTCGCCGCCCGGTCCGGCCGGGCCGAACAGGTCCGGATCACCACGGACGGCACCGGGACCGTCGCGGAGGAGATCGATCCGGCCGCCGACCGGGAGATGCACCATCCGTACGCGGGTGAGGCGGACCCGCAGCGGCAGCAGGCCAGCACCGCCCGATGACCGCCGACCCGGCCCGGCCGGCCACGCTGGCCCTGACCGTCGACGCTGCCGGCGACCGGCTGGTGCCGGACGTGCACCGGATCGCGGTGCTGCGCGCCAACGCGCTCGGTGACTTCATTTTCGCCGTCCCGGCGTTGACCGCGTTGCGGGCCGCGTACCCGCAGGCGGAGCTGGTGCTGCTCGGCGCGCCCTGGCATGCCCGCTGGCTGGATGCCCGGCCGGTGGCCGACCGGCCGGGCCCGGTGGACCGGGTGCTGGTGGTGCCGGCCGCGGACGGTATCCGGGCGGCGCAGCCCGACGACGAGCCGGTCACGATGACCCAGTTCCTGGACCGGGCCCGGCGTGAGTCGTTCGACCTTGCGGTGCAGTTGCACGGCGGCGGCCGCAACAGCAATCCGCTGGTCGCGGCGCTGGGCGCGCGGGTCACCGCCGGATTGCGGGCGGCCGACGCGCCGCCGCTGGACCACTGGATCCGGTACGTCTACTACCAGCCCGAGGTGTTCCGCTACCTGGAGGTGGCCGGGCTCGTCGGTGCCGAACCGGTGACGCTGCAGCCCACGGTGCCGGTGACCGGCGCCGACCGGGCCGAGGCGGACCGGGTGCTCGGCCCGGCCCGGCGGCCCAGGGTGGTGCTGCACCCGGGGGCCAGCGACCCGCGCCGACGGTGGCCGGCGGACCGGTTCGCAGCGGTCGCCGACGCGCTGACCGACCGTGGTTTCGAGGTGCTGGTGACCGGCACCGGGCCGGAGCGGGACGTGGTCGCCGAGGTCAGCGCGGCGACGGCCCGGCCGGTGCGGACCGTCGTGGACGAGTTGAGCCTGGGCGGCCTGGCCGGGCTGCTGGCCGGCTGCGCGGTCCTGGTCGCCAACGACACCGGCCCGCTGCACCTGGCGGCCGCGGTAGGCGCGCCGACGGTCGGCATCTACTGGATCGGCAACCTGCTCAACGGTGCCCCGCCGGTACGCGGCCGGCACCGCCCGCTGGCCGCGTTCACCATCCACTGCCCGGTGTGCGGGATGGACGTCAGTACGGTCGGCTTCCCGGCCCGGGGCGACGGGCGCGACTGTGGCCATCAGGAGTCGTTCGTGACCGACGTGCCGGTCGCCGAGGTGGTCGACGCGGTGCTGGAGCTGGCTCCTGCGGCGTCCGGCGGCTGGGGGGAGTCAGCCGGCACCGGCGGCGTGCACCTGGACCGGCAGCGGGAACAGCTCCCGGACGTCGTCGGGCAACGGTAGCTGCACCCGGTACAGCACCCCGGCCGGGCAGTAGCCGGCGACGCGGTCCAACGCGGACCGCACACCGTCGCGAACCGTCCGGTCGTCGGCGTCGTACCGGGCGGTCCGGCGGCGGACCCGCCGGACCAGCTCGGCGGCGTCGAACCGCTCCGGCCGGTGCTCCGGGTCCGGGCGGTGGTCCGGGTCCGGACGGGCCGCCATCGCCAGCAGCGGCGGCAGCGCGTCGACCAGCAGCGCCGCCTCGCCGTCGGGCAGCAGTTCGACGAGGGTACGCAGCACCGCCACGTCCAGCTGCCAGATCGTGGTGGTCGGGCGGGCCAGCCGTACCGTCACGGTCCGACCTCCTGCCGCTGATGCCGTGACCCGCTGTCGGCCGCCGCCGGGGCGTACCCGGTCGTGTCCTCCTCGTCGAGCAGCAGCTGCCAGCATTCGACCCGCCGGTCGGTGACCGTGGTCGGTGACTCCAGGTGGAACGCGCCGCTGGGCACGATGCCGGCACCGCCGTAGCGGCTGAGCACCGCCAGCTGGGCGGCGACGTCCTCGCCCTGGTGCTCGACCGGCATCCGGGGCCAGAAGTCGAAACCGCCGGCGGCGACCAGCTTGGCCCGGTCGAACAGCACGCACCCGCCGATCCAGGACACCCGGTACGCCCGCCACTGGCCCTCGCCCAGCTGGAGCCGTTCGGTGACGTGCAGCAGGTTGGCGGCCGAGTGCAGCCGGGCGCGCGACCACTGCGGCGTACCGGGGCGAATCCGTTCCGGCTCCGGCCGGCCGTCCCATTCGACGTACCCGTCGTGGTCCTGCGGCCGTACGTCATCCAGGTAGGACAATCCGTGTACGGCGTTGCCGACGAAGCCACAACGCAGTTCGGTGATCGCGGTGACCAGTCGGTCGATCGTGCCGGGGGCGAGCCAGACGTCGTCGTCGAGCATGAGCACCAGTCGGGCGGTGGAGAGACTGAGCAGGTACGCCCGGTGCTCGGCCAGCCCGCGCCGGGGCAGCCGCCGGGTGAGCAGCACCGGGTGACCGGTGTGCCGCAGCGCCCGCACCATGGTGGCGGCGGCCGGGTCGGCCCACGCCGGCCCGCCGTCGGACTGGTCGCTGACCACCACCCCGAACCCGTCGGGGGCATCTTGCGCGGCGAGCCCGGCGAGGGTGGCGGCCAGCTCGGCGGCTCGGTTGCGGGTCGGGACGAGTACGTCGAGCAGCCGGTTGCGGCGGAACTCGACCGGGTCCCCGGGCGGCAGCGGTCTGCTCATCGGGCTCCTTCCGGGTGTGCTTGGGGTTCCGGGTGCGCTTCGGGTGGGCCGGCCGGCCCGCTGGTCGGGTTGATCGGGGCGGCCGCCGACCGGATCCGTTCGATGACCGCCGTGGTGGACCGGTCCGCGACGTAGCCGAGGATGTGCACCGCCCCGCCGAGCTGGCGGACCAGCGGCGCTTCGGGCACCATGTCCGGCGGGTAGTCGCCGCCCTTGACGTAGACGTCCGGCCGGATCCGCTCGATCAGCCCGGCCGGGGAGTCCTCCTCGAAGACCACCACGTGGTCGACGCTGGTCAGCGCGGCGAGCACGGCGACCCGGTCCTCGGCCGGATTGACCGGCCGGTCCGGCCCTTTCAGCCGCCGCACGCTGTGGTCCGAGTTGACGGCGACGATCAGCAGGTCGCCGAGGGCGGCGGCCTCCGCCAGGTAGCCGACGTGACCGCGGTGCAGCACGTCGAAGCAGCCGTTGGTGAAGACGATCCGGGCTCCGGCGGCACGCTGTACGCGTACCTGCTCGACGAGGTCGGCGGGGTCGGTCCCGGCGGCCGGGGTCGCAGCCGGGGTGGTGACCCGCCGGCCGCCGCTCTCGGCCGCGGCCGGGAACGCCTCGGTCAACGCGGTGGTCAGCGTGTCTCGGTGGCAGATACAGGTGCCGCAGTCTCCTACGGTCAGCGCGGCGGCGAGCTGGGCCAGCTCGTCGGCGACCGGCAGGGTGGCACCGGCGACCACCGACAGGGTGAGAGCGGCCAGGTAGGTGTCGCCGGCGCCGACCGCCCGGCTGGCCGCGACCGGCTCGGTACGGCAGTGGTGCGTGGCGCCGCTGCGGTCGCCGACGACTGAGCCGTCGGTGTCCAGGGTCACCGCCACCAGGTCCGCCCCGGTTGCGGCGTGCAGCCGGGGCAGCAGCCGCCGGGCGGCGGCGACGCGGTCGCGGTCCGGCGTGGGTTCGCCGACGACCGGTGCGGCCTCGGCGATGCTGGGCGTGATCAGGGTCGGTCGCAGCCCGGACCACCGGGTGAGGTCGTGGGCGTCGAGGGCCACGGTGCCGTACCGGTCCCGGTGCCGGATCAGCCATCGGCGGATCCGGTCGGGCAGCGCGCCGAGCCCGTAGTCGCAGATGACCAGGTCGGGCCGGACCACGTCGGGATTCGCCCCGGTGCCGTCGACATCCGGCTCGGCGGGGCCGAGCCGGATCTCCTCGGTGCTGGCGACGAGCGCGGCGAGCAGCCGTTCGACCTGTTCGGCCGGGAGCGGGCCGGCCGGCCCGCCGTCGTCCTCGCGGAGCAGGATCTGGTCGGCGGCGAGCAGCCGACGTTTCACCGGGGTACGGGTGCCCGGCTGGGCGACCATCCGGTCCTGCACGCCGGCCCGGTGCAGGCAGCGGGCCACCTGGTCGCCGACCGGGTCGACGCCGATCGGGGCGACCAGCAGCGGGCGGGCGCCGAGCGCGGCGAGGTTGACCGCGGTGTTCGCGGCACCGCCGGCGGCGATCTGGCGCCGGTCCAGGGCGAGCACCGGGGCGGGTGCCTCCCGGCAGAGCCGGGTGGAGGTGGCGAACCGCCATTCGTCGAGCATCGCGTCACCGACGACCAGGACGGGGTGGCCGGACCACTGCGCGACGAGGTCGCCGAGGCCGGTGGGATCGGCGCCGCCGGGCGGTCCGGCAGGGCCGGCCGGCCCGGTGCGGTGCCGCTGGTCGTTGGACGAGGGCCGCATGGGGCAGCGGGTGCCCGGGACGGGCGCGGTCAAACGTGCGGGTCGGTACATGTCGGGGATCACAGGTAAATCGGTTGGCTTTCCGCTCCGGCATGGCAGAATGCTTGTAGCAAGCAACTATCGGATGGGGTGAGATCGGCGGTGCACACCGACCCGCCGACCGGTCCCGACGCGGAGCTCATCGCCCTCGGCAAGCAGTTCGGCGTCTTCCACCGGTCGGTGCACATGTTCTACCAACGGCTGCGGTTCGACCCGCCGCTGGAGCGGGCGGCGTACACCCTGCTGGTGCGGATCGCCGGCGACCGGCCGGCCCGGCTCAGCGTGCTCGCCGACGGCCTCGGCCTGGACCTGTCCACGGTGAGCCGCCAGGTCGCCGCGCTGGAGGCGGCCGGGCTGGCCACCCGTACGCCGGATCCCACCGACCGGCGGGCCAGCGTGATCGCGGCGACCGAGCTCGGCGTGCAGGTCTACACCCGCAACCGGGCGATCTGGGTGGGCGCGATGCGGGACCTGCTGGCCGACTGGTCCCCGGACGAGATGAGCGAGTTCGGGCGGTTGCTGACCCGGCTCAACGAGACGATCACCGCCCGCTACGGGGGGACGGATCCGGCGGATCGCTGTCCGCGGGGGGAAGGGGAAACACCACAATGACGACCACAGAGGAGCGGGTCGCGCCAGCGCTCAGTCGCCGGCAGATCCTGCTGCTGCTGGCCAGCCTGATGACCGGGATGCTGCTGGCCGCGCTCGACCAGACCATCGTCGGGGTGGCGCTGCCCACCATCGTCGGCGAGCTGGGCGGGATCAACCACTACTCGTGGGTGGTCACCGCGTACCTGCTGGCGTCCACCGCGTCGACGCCGCTGTACGGCAAGACCGCCGACCTGATCGGCCGCCGACCGGTGTTCCTGTTCGCGATCGGGATGTTCCTGCTGGGCTCGTTGCTGGCCGGCATGTCGCAGAACATGACCCAGCTGATCGTCACCCGGGGCCTGCAGGGGCTCGGCGCCGGCGGTCTGATGACCCTTGCGTTCACCATTATCTCGGACGTTGTGTCGCCCCGCGACCGCGGGCGCTACCAGGGCCTGTTCGGCGCCGTCTTCGGCCTGGCGTCGGTGGCCGGGCCGCTGGCCGGCGGCTACTTCGCGGAGACGAACTGGCGCTGGATCTTCTACATCAACGTGCCGCTGGCGATCATCGCGATGGTCATCTGCTGGTACGTGATGCGGCTGATCCCGTTCCGGCGGCGGGACCACGCGATCGACTGGCTCGGCGCGACCCTGCTGGTGGCCGGGGTCAGCGCCATCCTGCTGGCGCTGAGCTGGGGTGGCGGCGAGTACGCCTGGGGCTCCCCGGTGATCATCGGACTGTTCGCCGTCGGCGCGGTCCTCGCCGCGATCTTCCTCGTCCAGGAGTCCCGGGTCGCCGAGCCGATCCTGCCGCTGAGGCTGTTCCGGGAACCGACCTTCGCGCTGGCCAACGCCGCCGGCTTCGTGCTCGGTCTGGCCATGTTCGGGTCGATCATCTTCATCCCGCTCTACCTGCAGATCGTCAAGGGCGCCTCACCGACGGCCAGTGGTCTGCTGATGCTGCCGATGATGGCCGGCATCATCGTCACCTCGGTGGCCGCCGGACGGGCGATGACCCGGTACGGCCGGTACAAGTGGTTCCCGGTGGCCGGCTCGGGGGCGCTGGTCGCCGGTGGTCTGCTCTTCACTCAGCTGGAGGTGACCAGCCCGCTCTGGCAGGCGTTCCTGGTGATGGTGGCGGTCGGTGTCGGGCTCGGGCTGTCCATGCAGTCGCTGGTGCTCGCCGTGCAGAACGCGATCCCGCTGCGCGACCTGGGTGCCGGCACCTCCACGGTGACCTTCTTCCGGACGCTCGGCGGCTCGTTCGGGGTCGCGATCCTCGGCGCGGTGCTCAACGCACGGCTGACCGGTGAGCTGGCCGACCGGATGCCCGCCGCGATCGCCCAGCTGCCGCCGGAGCAGGCCGCCGACATCGCCGCCGCCGGCGGCGCGGAGATCTCGATCGACCAGCCGGCGGTGATCCTGGCGCTGCCCGACCCGGTCCGGGACGCCATCCAGTACGCCTTCGTGGAGTCGCTGCACACGGTGTTCCTGGTGACCGGCATGGTCGCGGTTGTCGCCGTGCTGATCACGTTGGTGCTGCCGGACCGGGAGCTGCGCGGCGAGGTCGAGTCGCAGACCACCTCCGCCGACCTCGCCGGATAGCCCGTAGGCGTCCGGGTCTACTTCAACACCAGTTGGCCGGAGTGCTCGAAGGCGGCCAGATCGGTGAGGGTCTCGCCGACGGTGCCGGCCAACGGGGCCGGCATCTCGGCGTGCGCGAAGAACCCGGCGTCGGTGGTCTCGTCGGTGACGGTCAGCAGCTCGCCGGCGAAGCCGTCGACCCGGAAGCAGACCACGAAGAGCTGGTACGTGTCGTCGAACATGTTGGTGAAGGTGTAGTCGGCGCCGGTGTGCATGGCGAACGGGGTGACCCCGGCGGCCCGCAGCCCGGTCTCCTCGTAGACCTCCCGGGCGGCGCAGCCGGCGATCGACTCGCCGAGCTCCATCGCGCCGGCCGGTAGCGCCCACAGCCCGTTGTCCGACCGCCGGATCAGCAGGACCCGGTCGTCGGGGTCGCGGACCACACAGCGGGCACCGACAAACATCAGGGTACGGTCGCCGGCCAGCGCCCGTAGCTGTCCGAGGTACGAATCCGCCCAGGAGATGCTGGCCATGGGTCAACCTTAGGTCAGCCGGGCACTGACGTTCGCGTGGCCGGACGACTGCGACTGCTCAGCGTCCGTTGGCGGGGTGGTCCTGTCCTGTTATGCTTTCACCTGTCAGATAGACATGACACATGAAGGAGAGCGATGACATCGGCCACGCCCTCCGGTGACGATCTGGTCGAGAAGCTGGCGGCGCTGGCCAACCCGCTGCGGCTGCGGATCCTCGGCCGGCTCGCCGCCGGTCGGGACTACGTCAGTCACCTCTCCCGCGAGATCGGCATCAGTCGTCCGCTGTTGCACATGCACCTGCAGCGGCTGGAAGCCGCCGGCCTGATCGTCGGGAGTCTCGAGCTGTCCGAGGACGGAAAAGCCATGAAGTACTACGAGGTTGCCGATTTCACCCTGCACCTGACCCCGTCGACGCTCGCCGCGGCGGCGACCACCCTCACCGGACCGGACCCGTCGGCAGCGGGCCCCGCGCGTAAGGAGAAGTCCTGATGTACGTCTTCGCCGCCGAGGGCGGCAACACCTGGCCAGATGTCGTGTTCATCCTCGGCGTACTGACCCTCGGCGTGTTCCTGATCGTGGTGGTCGTCGCCTCTCTGCACGAGTTCCGCAAGACGAAGCTGCTCGCCAGCCAGGAGGAGGCGATGCGTCAGCTTGTCCGCCGCTACGAGCAACTCGCTGAGAACTCGGTCGACACGCAGCAGCGGGTCGCGGCCGACCTGGCCGAGCTGCGGACCCGGACCAGCGCCATCGAGCAGATTCTGCGGACCGTCGAATGAGCGCCGGTCGGACCACCCCGGTCACCGACACCATGCGGGCGATCGTCCAGGACCGCTACGGGTCCGCCGAGGTGCTGACCGTGCGGCAGCTGCCGTGTCCGTCCATCACGGACAAGCAGCTGTTGGTACGGGTACAGGCCGCCTCGATCAACTACGCCGACCTGGTGTTCGTCACCGGTGAGCCGTACCTCGCCCGGTTGGCCTTCGGCCTGTCCGCCCCGCGGGCGAAGGTGCGCGGGCGCGACGTCGCCGGCGAGGTCGTCGCGGTCGGCGCGGCGGTCTCCGACTTCCGCCCCGGCGACCGGGTGTACGCCGAGATCGACAGCGGCAGCTTCGCCGAGTATGCCGCCGTCCCCGCCGACCGGGCCTGGCGTACCCCGGGGAACGTCACCCCGGTGCAGGCGGCGACGGTGCCGCTCGCCGGGGTCACCGCCTGGCAGGGGTTGCGGGACCACGGCCGGCTCCAGCCCGGTCAACGGGTGCTGGTCAACGGGGCCTCCGGCGGGGTCGGCACCTTCGCGGTGCAGCTCGCCAAGGCGCTCGGTGCCGAGGTCACCGGGGTCTGCCGGGACCGCAACGTCGACCTGGTGCGCTCACTCGGCGCGGACGACGTGATCGACTACACCCGCGAGGACTTCACCCGGTCGGGTCGGCAGTGGGATCTGATCTTCGACGTGGCAGGTCGGCACCGGCTGACCGACTGCCGCCGGGCGTTGACCCCGCGCGGGACGTTGGTCCTGTGTGGCGGTACGGGTAGCCGCTGGTTCGGCCCGGTGGGCCGGCTGCTGCGGTCGAAGGTCTGGGCGCCGTTCGTCAGCCAACGGGTGACCGGGTTCCTGGCCAGGCCGGGGCAGCAGCCGCTGCGGGAGCTGACCGAGCTGATCGAGGCCGGCCGGATGGTCCTCCCGGTGGAGCGGACGTTTCCGCTGGACCGCGCGGCCGAGGCGGTGCGGTACTTCGTCGAGGAGCATCCCCGATCGAAGATCGTGGTCGAGGTGACCCCGGCCGGGTCGTGATCGACACACGCTGGTCGGCTCGGGCGTCCCGGCCCGTCCGCCGGGTGCGGGACACCCGGCCGCCGGTGCGCGACACTTGTCGACGACCCGACGGCGGACCGGAGCCGTGCGCGGGGGTGCAGCCGTGAGCGGAGCGGAGGTGGGCGGCGTGCTGGGTCGGCGACGGGCCGTGGTGGTGCTGCTGGCCGCCGTCACAGTGGCCGCCGCCGCGGCATACGCCGGGTCGCGGTCCGCCGGGCCGGCGACGGTACCGCTCGTCGACGGGCGGTCCGCGGCGGTCGTGCCCGTCGAACAGTTGCGGGTGGAGGTGCTGGCCCGCTACCCGCACGACACGGCGGCGTTCACCCAGGGGCTGGAGCTGGTCGGTTCGGACCTGTACGAGGGCACCGGCCAGTACGGCGAGTCCGAGTTGCGGGTCGTCGACCTGGCCAGCGGCACGGTGCGGCGTCGGGTGAGTCTGCCGGACACCGTCTTCGGCGAGGGCATCACCGTGCTGGAGTCGCGGATCTGGCAGATCACCTGGCGGGAGGGTGTCGCGTACGAGCGCGACCGGGAAACCCTCGACGTGCTGCGCGAGGTGACCTACGACGGCGAGGGCTGGGGCATCTGCCACGACGACGCGGCGGACCGGCTGGTGATGAGCGACGGCACCGACCGGCTCACCTATCGCGATCCGGCCACCTTCGACCAGATCGGGTCGGTCACGGTGACCCGCGCCGGTACGCCGGTACGCGACATCAACGAGCTGGAATGCGTCGACGGCCAGGTCTGGGCGAACGTCTGGCGGACCGACGAGATTGTCCGGATCGACCCGGCGAGCGGGCAGGTGGTCGCCGAGGTCGACGCCGGTGGGCTGCTGGCCGGTGCGGAGCGGGCCGGGGTGGACGTGCTCAACGGCATCGCGGCGGTGCCCGGCACCGACGAGTTCCTGATCACCGGCAAGTACTGGCCGGCGCTGTTCCGGGTCCGGTTCGTCCCAGGCTCCTGACTCACAACTCAGCGCCGTCGGCGCGCTCGGAGCCAGTACCCCCTGCTTGACCTGCGGCGGAGCCGTGCTAGCTTGCCGACATGAAAACCGTTACCGTTTCCGCTGGGCTAGCGGTGGTGCTGACGGTCGGCTTGTCCGGCTGTGCCACCGCCAGCCCCGATGTCGATGCCGAGGCCGCTGCGCCCCCGGAAGCCGGTGCCGTCGAGATCACCAACTGCGGCACCACGCTGACCGTGACCGAACCGCCGCGCCGTGCCCTCACCATGGAACAGAACGCCACCGAGATCATGCTCAGCCTCGGGCTGGCCGACCACATGATCGGCACCAGCTACCAGACCGACCCGGTGCTGCCCGAACTGGCCGCCGACTACGCCGACGTGCCGGTACTCGCCGACCTCTACCCCAACCGCGAGGCCGTCCTCGACGCCGCACCCGACTTCGTCTACTCCACCTTCACCTCCGCGTACGGCCCGGACGCCGCCGGCCCGCGCGCGGACCTCGCGGCCCTGGACGTCCCCGCCTACCTGTCCCGGTTCGCCTGCGAGGACCCGGCTACCGGCGAGACCGAGTTCCACTTCGACGGCATCTTCACCGAGATCACCGAGATCGCCACCATCTTCGGCGTCGCCGAGCGGGGCGAGCAGGTCGTCGCCGACCAGCGTGACCGGTTGGCCGCCGCGACCGCGACCGCCGACGCCCCGGCCGGCACCGACCTGCTCTGGTACTACTCCGGCACCGCCACCCCGTACGTCGCCGGAGCCGGCGGCGTGCCCGCCGCCATCAGCGCCGAACTCGGGGTGAGCAACGCCTACGGCGACGCCGAGCAGACCTGGCCGGCCGGCAACTGGGAGGAGATCGCCGCCCGCAACCCCGACGTGATCGTCCTCGCCGACCTGACCCGCGGCGGAGACGGCGACAGCGCCCAGTCGAAGATCGACTTCATGCGGAGCAACCCGACCACCGCCGCACTCGACGCCGTCAAGGCCGGCCGGTTCATCACCGTCCCCGGTTCGTCGATGGACCCGTCCGTACGCAGCGTCACCGCCGTCGAAGCGGTCGCCGCCGCCCTCAAGGAGCTGAACCAGTGACCGACCTGACCACCGAACCCGCACCCGACCTGACACCTGACCCGACCACCGCGCCGCCGCTCGACCCCGCCGAGGCGCGGCGGCTACTCGACCTGTGGGACACCCAGCAGTCCGCGTACGTCGCCTACCGGGAAAACCGCTTCCAGGTGCTGCTCGACCTGCTCAGCCTGCACCTCGGCGACCGGCCGATCACCGTGCTCGACCTGGCCTGCGGGCCCGGAGCGATCTCCGACCGGGTGCTCGCCGCGCTGCCCCGGGCCCGGTGCGTCGCCGTCGACTACGACCCGGTTCTGCTGCGTATCGCCGCCGGGGCACTCGCCGGTCACGGCGACCGGATCGACGTACGCGACGTCGACCTGGTCGCCGACGACTGGGCCGACCGGCTCGGCGTCGACCAGGTCGACGCGGTGCTCAGCTCCACCGCCCTGCACTGGCTCACCCCGACACAACTGCTCGCCGTCTACACCGCCGCCGCCGGGCTGCTGCGTCCCGGCGGCATCCTGCTCAACGCCGACCACCTGCACTTCGGGCCGGAGCATCCGACGTTGGCGGCGGTCGCACAGCGGCACGACGAACGCACACAGCAGGCCGGCTTCGCCGCCGGGGCGCTGCGCTACCAGGACTGGCACACCGAAGCGGCCCGGGTACCGGCCCTCGCCGCGCTGGTCGCCGAACGGCAACGGCGGTTCGCCGACCGCCCGAAGCCGCCCGACGCGCCACTGGAGTTTCACCTCGCCGCGCTGCGTACCGCCGGGTTCACCGAGGTCGGCACGGTCTGGCAGTACCTCGACGACCACGTGGTGTTCGGCCGCCGATGACCCTCACCCCGTCGCGGACGCCGCCGACCACCCGGACCCGGGTACGGGCGGCACGGGGCACCCGTACCCGGGCACCGGTGTTGATCTTCGCCGTCGCCGCGCTGGCGCTCAGCGTCGCCGGGGCGACCACCATCGGCACCGCCGATCTGACCGTCACCGACGTGTTCCGCACCCACGGCGTACACCTCGGGCTGCCGCTGGAGCCGCTACCCGCACTGGCCGACAGCATCGTGTGGAACCTGCGTACGCCCCGGGTGCTGCTCGCCGGGCTGGTCGGCGGCGGCCTGGCGGTCTGCGGCGCGGTGCTGCAGGCGTTGACCCGCAACCCGCTCGCCGACCCGTACCTGCTGGGCATCTCCGCCGGTGCCTCGACCGGCGCGGTGTCGGTGCTGGTCCTCGGGCTCGGCGTCGGCGCCGGTGCGCTCACCGGCGGCGCGTTCGCCGGTGCGGTCGCCGCGTTCCTCGCCACCCTGGCTCTGGCCGGTCGACGGTGGACCGAACCGTCCCGGATCCTGCTCGCCGGGGTCGCCGTCGGCCAGCTGTTCGCCGCCGTCACCAGCCTGATCGTGGTCTCCGCCGCGTCACCGCAGCAGACCCGGGGGGTCACCTTCTGGCTGCTCGGTTCGCTGACCATGGCCGGCTGGTCGACGGTGGCGCTGGCCGCAGCCGTGGCCGCCGGGGCGCTGCTGATCTGCTGGGCGGCCACCCCGGCGCTGGACGCGTTCGCGTTCGGCACCGACGTCGCCCAGTCGCTGGGATTCTCCCCGGTCATCGTGCGGGCGCTGCTGTTCGGCACCACCGCGTTGCTGGCCGCGGTGCTGGTCGCGGCGAGCGGCGCGATCGGCTTCGTCGGGCTGACCGTGCCACACGCCGCCCGGTACCTGGTCGGTTCCCGGCACCGGATCCTGCTGCCCACCTGCGCCGTCATCGGTGCCACCTTCCTGATCTGGGCGGACACCGCCGCCCGGACCGTGTTCGCGCCGCAGGAGGTGCCGGTCGGGGTGGTCACCGCGCTGCTCGGGGTGCCCGCGTTCGCGCTGCTCATCCGCCGCCGGCAGGCGCCGGCATGAGACTGCGGGCTGAGAGGATCACCTGGGCGGTACGCGGAAAGCCGCTGCTCGCCGACGTCACCCTCGACGCGCCCGACGGCACCCTGGTCGGGCTGCTCGGCCCGAACGGCTCCGGCAAGTCCAGCCTGCTGCGGGTGCTCGCCGGCCTGCAGCGACCCGACTCCGGCCGGGTGCTGCTCGACGGGGTCGACACCCGGTCCATGCCGCGCCGGGTGCTGGCCCGGCGGCTCGCCGTGGTCACCCAGCATCACGCCTCCGACGCGGACATGTCGGTGCTGGACGTGCTGCTGCTGGCCCGGATCCCGCATCGGCCGCTGCTGGCGGCCGGCTCGGCCGCTGACCTCGCCGCCGCCGAGCAGGCACTGGTCGACGCCGGGTTGGCCGGCTTCGCCGACCGGCGCTGGTCGACGCTGTCCGGCGGGGAGCGGCAGCGGGTCGACATCGCCCGTGCGCTGCTGCAGCAACCGCAGGTGCTGCTGCTCGACGAGCCGACGAACCACCTGGACGTCCGCTACCAGCTGGACCTGCTGGAACGGTTGGCGGCCGGCCCGCCGACGGTGATAGCAGCCCTGCACGACATCAATCTGGCGGCGCGGTTCTGCGATCGGATCGTGCTGCTGAACGGCGGCAGGGTGGTGGCCGCCGGCTCCCCGGCACAGGTGCTCACACCGGCCCGGATCGCCGAGGTCTACGAGGTCCACGCGCAGGTCGACGACGACCCGGACGGCCGTCCGTACGTCCACTTGCGAAGCGTGGTGTGGGGGTGACGCGCATGCCCGACCGATCGGACCGATTCCGCTACCATGCCGCCGATCCGGCTCACGTCTCTGCGGCGTGGGGCCCGGTGTCGCCGCCGATCCGAAGGAGCCAACCGAGATGCCTACCCGTCCGCTGATCGTCCGGACCGATGACCTCGAGTTCGAGCCGTGCGTGGTGCGGACTGACTTCTCCGACGAGGCGGCCTGGCAGCAGGTTCTGCGTCGGCTGAAAAACGACCCGGTACGTTCCACCGACCTCCCTGCGGCGGCGGTCGTCGACGACCCGGCCTTCGACGGCGCCACTGTCGAGGAGGTCCTGGCGGCGTTCGCGGCGGACGACAGCCCGGCGGTGTTCTTCGTCGCCGATGCTGTGACCATGCGCGGCGAGCAGCCGCTGCTCGCCGTCAAGGTCCAGGACGACGAGGACGACGCTCCGGACGAGGGCGACGAGGACGACGACGGGTTCGTGGAGCCGACCCGCGATCAGCCGTTTCGGCTGCTCCCTGAGACGGTGCTGAGCGTGCACGGCAACCTGACACTGGCCAACATGGACTTCGAAGACTACGGTCCAAGCGACGACGATCCGACTACATACGTCTATCGTGGACTGTAGCTGCTGGTCGCTGCGTCGCGCCGCTACCCCACCGACTTTCATTGACAGTCAGGAATCGACCCCGTAGCGTCACAGACCACTCGGCTTGAGGGTCTCGCACGGGGGAGGACCGCATGGCCGTGGGTCGATGGCGCGCGTCCGGAGATGCGCCACGATGGACCGCAGCGCTGACCGCTGCGGCGGTACTGCTGGCTGTGGCGGCCACAGTCAGCGCCGAGGATCCAGTGCGGTCAGATACCCTGCTCGCCGCACCCACCACGGCGCAGGGGCAGGCACTGCAGGCCGCCCGGAACAGCGGTAAGCCGGTCCGCATTGACGGGCAGACCTCGGAGACCACCGAGGTGTGGGCCCGTCCGGACGGCCACCTCGAGGCACGGATCGCCGCCGACGTCGTCCGAGTTCGCCGCGACGGTGCCTGGCTGCCGGTCGACCTGCGGCTGAGCCGGGCCGCCGACGGCAGCATCGCGCCCGCCGCACACCCGAACGACCTGCGGATCTCCGGTGCCCGCCCGGCTGGCACCCACGAGCTGGCCGCCGTCGGCCACGACGCCGCCCGAGTCGCGATGAGCTGGACCGGCGCACTGCCGGAGCCGCGGCTCGACGGACCCGTCGCCACCTACCCCGACGTGCTGCCCGATGTGGACC
The DNA here is from genome assembly GCF_056160425.1 of Micromonospora sp. ABR4_055. Lineage (NCBI taxonomy): Bacteria > Bacillati > Actinomycetota > Actinomycetes > Micromonosporales > Micromonosporaceae > Micromonospora > Micromonospora sp. ABR4_055. Next base: position 19,452 of record NZ_JBSWXD010000056.1, on the reverse strand, counting down.
TGGTGGTGCGGGCCACCCGGACCGGCTTCGAGCAACTGCTCACTGTGCACGACCGCGACGCTGCCGACCGGGTCCGCGAGATCCCCCTCACGCTGAGCGGACCGGGCATCGCCGGGCACCGCCACGACGAACTCGGTGGCATCACCCTGACCGGTGCCGACGGTGACCCCATCGCCACCGTCCCGGCACCCGCCATGTGGGACGCGCAGACCACCCCGGCCGGCACACCGGCCCGCACCGCACCGATCGGCACCACGGTCACCGCCCGCGCCGACGGCATCGACCTGGTGCTGCGCCCCGCCACCGATTGGCTGGACTCGCCCGACACCGTCTACCCGGTCACCCTCGACCCGACGGTCGACCCACTGTCCACCACCTTCGACGCGCACGTCCGGGAAAGCGTCACCACGAACCAGAGCGGCACCAACGACCTGCAGATCGGGCTGCTTGCCACCAGTCCACCGACGATCACCCGGTCGTTCGTCACCTGGGATGCGGCGGTGCTCGCCGGCAAGCAGATCAACTCGGCGACCGTCCACTTCTGGAACTGGTGGTCGCACACCTGCACCCCGAAGGCATGGGAGATCTGGTCCACCGGCGCGGCCAGCACCGCCACCCGGTGGACCAACCAGCCGCAGTGGCTGCACCACGAAGCCAGCTCCACCATGACCAAGGGCTACGACTCCAGTTGCGACGACGGCTGGTCGACGATCAGCGGCACCGGGTTCTTCCAGCGGGCCGCGACCGCCGGGGCGAGCCAGGCCCACATGGGCATCCGGGCCACCGACGAGACCGACACCGCCACCTTCAAGCAGTTCCGCTCCCGGGACACCTCCGCCTCCTCGCAGGTGCCGTACGCCGTCGTTACGTACAACTCGTGGCCGACGGTGACCGCCCGGTCGACGGTGCCGGCCACCGCCTGCGTCACCGGCACCAACCGGCCACTGGTCAACACCTTGACCCCGCAGCTGCAGGCCAGCGTCGCCGACGACGACGGCACCGCGATGTCGGTCGAGTTCGAGTGGTGGGCGGTCGGCGCCTCGGCACCACTCGGCGGCCAGACACTCAGCAACGTCGCCTCCGGTGCTACCGCGAGCGTCACCGTGCCGGCCGGCGCGTTCCTCGACGGCGGCCGCTACCAGTGGCGGGTGCGGGCCGACGACGGCGTCAGCGGCAGCGCCGTCTGGTCCGACTTCTGCGAGATGACCGTCTACGTGACCGCGCCACCAGCGGAAGGCTGCGTCGGTGGGGTCGCCAACGACTACGACGGCGACGGAGTGGCCGACGTGGCGATCGCCGACCCGGAAGCCACCGTCGCCGGGCAGGCCAAGGCCGGCCAGGTGCACGTGCGCCACGGCGGCAGCGGCACCGTCGACACCCTGCATGAGAACAACATCCAGGGGTCCGGGATCGCCGGGGCCGGCGACCAGTTCGGCGCGGCGTTGGCCAGTTACGACGTGAACAACGACGGCTGCACCGACCTGGCCGTCGGGGTACCGTACGACGATCTCGGCGGCCAGGCCGACGGCGGCATGGTGTACCTGCTGCTCGGCTCCACGGACGGGCTCGCCGGTGGCCCGTCGTCGATCATGCTGCACCAGAGTCAGTCGGAGTTCCCGGAGACAGCCGAGGCCGGCGACTGGTTCGGGTTCTCTCTCGCCGCCGGGCACACCGTGGTCGGTGAGCCGTTTCTGCTGATCGGCGCGCCGGGCGAGGACGTCGGCACCGCCGTCGACACCGGCGTGGTGCACTACCTGCGAGGCACCGGGAACATTCTGCTCAGCCAAGGAGGCAACGGTGTGGTCGGCGCGCTGGAGAACGACGACAGGACCGGCTATGCGCTGGCCGCGTCGAGCCACCACTTCGCCATCGGCTCGCCCGGTGAGGCGATCGGCGCCGAGGTCTTCGCCGGCGCGGTCAATGTCTTCAGCCACCAGTACACCTCCGGCCGCCCCACCCTGGTCGGCGCGATCGACCAGGACCGGGCAGGTGTGTGGGGCACCTCGACCGCGAACGACACGTTCGGCAAGTCGCTGTCCATGGTCGATTACCGTGCTGCCGGTGCGCCCGCCGGCGGGACCGACTCGTTCCTCGCCGTCGGCGCTCCCGGTAAGGAGTACGGTGCCGCCGGCATCGTCGACACCGGCGTCGTACAGCGGTTCCACGTCACCGACAGCGGATTCACCGAACTGCCGGTCCTCGCCCAGCACATCGTCGGCGTACCCAGCGGCGACGAGGAGGGTGACTACTTCGGTGAGCGGATCCACCTCGTCAACCTGGCACCCGGATCGGCCGCGACCGCGCAGAATCTGCTGCTGGCTGTCGGCGCTCCCGGTGAGGACACCGGGTCGGCCGCTGACGCCGGAGTGATCCGGGTGTTCGGTGCGGCCGCGGACCCGATCACCGGCTACGCGACCGTGGAACGGGTGTCCGGTGCCCTGCCCGGGGCACCGGCCGCGCAGGAACTACTCGGCCTGGCGATCGCCGGCAACCAGACCCATCTGCACGTCGCCAGCCCGTACTCCGACCAGGCGGTCTACGCCATCCCCTGGTCGACGCTGGCCGCCGGGTCGGCGACGCCCGAGCACGTGTGGCGGGCCGGCGAAGGCGGCTTCCCCGCCGGAGCGGTCGCCTTCGGGACGGCGGTCGACTGATGGCCATCGACAGGTGGAACGGCGTGACGGGGGAGGACCGCGACATGATCGGTGGCAACACGAAGTTCAGTGGCCGACGCCGGCTCGGGCTGAGCCTCGGCCTGGCCGGGCTGCTGGCCGCGTACGCGGTGGTGGCCAGCCCGGCGACGGCGGCCCCGGACCGGACGGAGCAGGCCGCCCCCGCACCGGCGGCGGAGTCGGACGAACCGGCACCGGCCGTGGACGGCGCGGAGCCGGTCCGGCAGACCGAAGCCGAGGCGTTCGCCCACGCCGTCGACATCGGTGAGCGGGTCGAGATCGGTGCCCTGCAGGGTGAGAGCACCCAGACGTTCGCCAACCCGGACGGCACGCTGACTTCGGTGCAGCACGCCCAGCCGTTCCGGGTGGTCCGCGACGGCCAATGGGTGCCGACCGACGCGACCCTGGTCACCGCCGCCGACGGCAGCATCGGCCCCCGGGCCGCCACCCTCGGGCTGCGGCTCTCCGGCGGTGGCGACACCCCCCTGGTACGGGTGGAGCGCGCCGGCCGCAGCATGACCCTCGACTGGCCCGGTGCCCTGCCGGAGCCGACGGTCGACGGTGACCAGGCCGTCTACGCCGAGGTGCTGCCCGACGTGGACCTGGTGGTCGACGTCGAGGTCACCGGCTTCTCACACGTACTCGTGGTCAAGACCCCGGAGGCGGCACAGCAGCCGGAGCTGGCCGAGCTGGAGTTCGGCCTGGCCACTGCCGGGCTGACCGTGCAGGACGGCCTCGAAGGTGGGCTGGCGGCCGTGGACACGGTGTCCGGCGCGCCGGTGCTGGAGGCCGCCGCACCGGCGATGTGGGACTCGGGTGACGACATCGCCGGCACCGACGCCGCGACGCCGGGCCGGACCGCTCCCGACTCAGGTGACGTGACCGGTGTCGACGCCACCGGGTCCGCCCCGCCGGGTGCCAGCCAGGCACCGATCGGCTGGCGGATCGACGGCGACACCCTCACCCTGCTGCCCGACCAGGCGATGCTCACCGATCCCGACACCCGCTGGCCGGTCTACATCGACCCGGTCTGGCAGGACACCCGCAGGAGCGACTGGGCGATGGTTGCCAGCGGCTACCCGCACATGTCGTACCACAAGTTCTCCGGCACCGAAGGCGTCGGCGACTGCCCGGTCGACTCCGGGCAGTGCAACAAGGTCGGGAAAAAGCGGATCTACTACGCGTTGCCCACGCCGTACGCGGGGCGGACCATCCTGAGCGCGGAGTTCCGGGTGACGATGACCCACACGTACAACTCGACCCCGAGGAACGTCTCGTTGTACCGGGCATCGTCCGGCATCAGCTCCGGCACGAACTGGAACAACAAACCGGCGCTCGGCGTCCTGCTGCAGACGAAGGCACCGACCGCGAAGAAGAACTCCTGCACCTCGACGAACCAGAACGTCGGCTTCACCGCCACCGCGGCGGTGCGGGAAGCTGTGACCAAGGGCTGGTCGACGACCACGTTCGGGCTCGCCGCCACGGACGAGAACGACCAGACGGCGTTCAAGCGGTTCTGCGGAAACGCGCTCCTGGCTGTGCACTACAACCGGACACCGAGCCAACCGAAGCAGTCCGAGTTGACCATGTCGCCCGGTGGCCAGTGCGTCACCGGCACCAACCGACCGTACGTGGACACCCCGCCGACGCTGTTCATGGTGCTACGCGACCCGGACCACAGCTCGTCGCACACCGAGGATGTCCGGGGCCAGATCCTCTACTACTGGTACGACTCGGCCGGCACCCGGGTCAACAACTACGTCACCACCGGGTGGAAGGCCAGCGGTTCCCGCTTCCAGCACACCCTGCCATCGAGTATCCCGCAGAACACGCCGATCACCTGGGAAGTCCGGGCCGGCGACTCGGAGGTCTGGGGGCCGTGGAGCTGGGAAGGCAGCACTCAGACCGCCTGCCAGTTCGTCTACGACTCCACCGCGCCGGCCGCGCCGGACATCGACTCTCCGGAGTATCTGCCACTCGACGCCGGTGAGCACACCAGCGCCTGCGTCGAGGACGACCAGCACCGGGGCGGGGTCGGCATCTACGGCACCTTCATTTTCGACTCGGTCTCCACCGACACCGTCCGCTACCTGTACGGGTTCAACACCAACCCGTTGCCGGACAACGAACTGGTGCCGACCAGCCCCGGCGGCCCGGTGTCACTGCGCTGGATGCCAGGCGACGACGCCCCGAACATCGTCACGGTGCAGGCAGTCGACCAGTCCGGCCTGCGGTCGGCGATCGCCACCTGCGTGTTCTCCGTGCCGACCCGGCTGGCGGCAGGCGAATGGGGGCTCGGCGAGGCAGCCGGTGCGGCGTCGGCCGAGGACGCCCGGGGCAACCATCCGGCGGTCGCCGGAGCCGGGGTGACGTTCGGAGTGTCCGGGCCGGGCTGCGGTGACTCCGGCTCCGAGTGCCAGTTCGACCGGGCAATCCAGTTCACCGGCGACGCCGCCGAGAGCTACCTGGCCACCACCAGCTCGGCGCTGGTCGACACGTCGACCGGGTTCGGAGCCAGCGCCTGGGTGCGGCTCACCGACGACACCACCGACCGGGTCGCGATCAGCCAGGACGGCAGCGGCGAGCCCGGCTTCACCCTCGGCTTCGACGCCGCCACCGGCAAGTGGGAGTTCGCGATCCCGTCGACGGACGTGCTGTCGCTGGGCGGCTGGTCGGTGACCAGCACCGCCCCGGCGATTCGCGACGAATGGACTCATCTGGCGGCCGCGTACGACCCGGAGCTCAAGACGATGACGCTGTACGTCAACGGGGACGTCCAGCCGACCGTGCCGCGCCGGTCGGCCTGGAAGTCCCGGGGCGCGGTGCAGATCGGTCGGGCGTACGCCCGCAGCGGCCACACCGCCGGCTGGGCCGGTGAGCTGGCCGACATCGCCGTCTACGACCGGGTGCTGGTGCACCGGGAGGTCAGCGAGCTGTCCACACTGCGGCCTATCCGCCTCGGCTACTGGCCGCTGGACGACGTCTCCGGCGACCGCAGCCCCGCCTACGACTCAAACGGCCAGGAGCTGCTGTTGGAAGGCGGTGCCCACCTGTACGCACCGGACGTCGACGAGGATCCGTTCGTCGAGTTGCCGCTGGTCGGCGGCGGACATCTGGTGCTCGACGGGGTCGACGGCCGGGCCCGCACCGACGCGCCGGTGGCGGTGACCGACGGCAGCTTCACCGTCGCCGCCCGGGTCCGGTTGCCCAGCCCGACCTGTGGCGACCGGGACCAGGCGGTGCTCTCCCAGGCTGGCACTGCGGCGAGCGGATTCGTGATCCGCTGTGGCAGCGGCAACCGCTGGGAGTTGGTGCTACCGCACAGCGATACCAACGACCCACAGGCCACGGTGGTCTTCGACGTCGATCTGCTGCCGAGCGCAGACCAGCACGGCCAGCACTTGGCGGTGGTCTACGACGCATTCCGCAACGAGGTGCGGCTCTACATCAACGGCGAGGTCGCTGTGACCGCCGCCGCCACCTACACCGCCGGCTGGCGGGCGGGCGGACCGCTGCAGGTGGGCCGGGCGTTGCACAACGGCGCCTTCGGCCAGTACCTCGGCGGTGTCGTCGACGAGGTACGCGCCTATACCGGGGTCGCTGACGACGAGTCGATTCAGCGGCTTGTCCTTCCTGCGCCGAATCCGTACCTGTGAATCGCCGATCTCCCGTCCGCTTCGCCTCCTTCCCCCCTGGAGTGGTGATGAGTTCCCGGATTCTGGCTACGACCCCGGACCGCCGTCGACGGCTGACCGCCGCTGTCACCTGGGCGACGGCGGTCGTCGTCGCCGCCGGCCTGCTGCAGGGGGTGGAGAGCCCGGCCCGGGCCGAGCCGTCCTCCGAGGCACCCCCGGTCCAGCAACATGACGAACCGGCTCCGGACCGCCCGGCGGCTCCGGTGCCGCCCCGTGAGCCGAACCCGGTGGTGCAGGCGGCGCTGCGTACCGCACCGGAGGTTGCCTGGCCGGCGGCCGGGACGGTGGAGGTGCCGGCGACGCCGGTGGCCAGTCCGACCAGTGCGGCGGGCCGTGCGGCCGGCACCGCGCCGCCGAGCAGAGTGCGGGTGCAGACCCTCGACCGCGCGGTGTCGACGAAAGCGAAGGTCGACGGACCGGTCACCCGGATCGGGCGGGCTGCCGGCGAGACCGGTGCCGGCACCGTCCGGGTGGCGTTGAGCTACGCCGGGATCGCCGATGCGTACGGCGGCGATTTCGGTGCCCGACTGCGGCTGGTCCGGTTGCCTGAGTGTGCGTTGACCACGCCGGACGCGTCGGCGTGTGCGCCGGAGCCGGTACCGGCGGTCAACAACGCGGGAACCGACACCCTTACCGCCACGATCGACGTCGGTGCCGGCTCGGCGCTGTTCGCAATGGTCGCTTCGGAGGCTTCGGCGCAGGGCAGCTTCGGCGCGACCGAGTTCGCGCCGTCGTCGAAGTGGAACGTGTCACCGTCATCGGGTGCGTTCAACTGGTCGTACCCGATGCGGGTGCCGCCGGTGCCGGGCGGGCTGACCCCGTCGGTGGTGCTCGGCTACAACTCGCAGGCCACCGACGGGCGGACTGCGACCACCAACAACCAGGGCTCCTGGCTGGGCGAGGGCTTCAGCTACGACCCCGGGTACGTTGAACGCCGCTACAACACCTGCCTCGACGACGGCCGCGACGGCATGGGCGACCTGTGCTGGGCGCACGACAACGCCGTACTGATGCTCAACGGGCGGTCCAGCACGCTGGTGCGGACCGGCAGCACCTGGCGGTTCGCCAACGACGACGGGTCGAAGATCGAGCGGTACAGCGGGACGGTCGACGGCGCCGTCAATGGTGACAACGACCGCGAGTTCTGGAAGGTCACCACGATCGACGGCACCGAGCACTACTTCGGGCTGAACCGGCTGCCCGGATGGGCGTCCGGAAACGCCGAAACCAACTCGGTGTGGACGGTGCCGGTCTTCGGCGACGACAGCGGCGAACCCTGCTACAACTCGACACTGGCGAACGCCTGGTGCCACCAGGCCTGGCGGTGGAACCTCGACTACGTCAAGGACCGGCACGGCAACGTCACCTCGTACTTCTACGAGCGGGAGACGAACCACTACGCGCTGCGGGCGCAGACCACCGTCAACGGCACCGCGTACCACCGGGGTGGTTGGCTCAAGCGGATCGACTACGGCCAGCGGCACAACGCGGTCTACTCCACCCCGGCACCGGCCCGGGTGGTGTTCACCGACGCCGAACGGTGCATCCCGAGCGGCAGTATCACCTGCGCGCCGGGTCAGCTGAACAACAGCACGGCCAACTCCTGGCCGGACGTGCCGTGGGACCGCAACTGCGCTGCCGGAACCCACTGCACAGCCAGCCAGTCGTCACCCAGCTTCTGGACCCGCAAGCGGGTCGGCCAGATCACCACCGAGATCCGCACCACCAGCGGATGGACGCCGGTCGACTCGTGGAACCTGACCCACCTGTTCACCAACAACGCCGACGGCAGCCGGTCGCTGTGGCTGCACAAGATCGACCACCAGGGCCGCTACGGTGACGGCGACCCGCTGACCGTGCCCTCGGTCGAGTTGGGCCCGCTGCAGCTGCCCAACCGGATCGACATCCCTGGCGACAACGTCGCCCCACTGATCCGGCCTCGACTGACCACCGTCTACACCGACTCCGGCGGCCAGGTCGATGTCACCTACAAGTCGCCGGACTGCTCGGCCAACTCGCTGCCGACCCCCGGCAACAGCACCCGCCGCTGCTACCCGGTGAAGTGGTCGCCGAGCGGCGAGGTGAATCCGATCACCGACTGGTTCCACAAGTACGTCGTCGAGTCGGTCACCGAAACGGACCGCACGAACGTCGAGCCCGGCACCGCCTTGGCCCCGGACATGGTGACCAGCTACGAGTATCTGGGCGACGCGGCCTGGCGGCACGCCGACCCGGACGGCATCGGTGACATCGAGTTGCTGACCTGGAACCAGTGGCGCGGCTACGAGAAGGTGCGCGTCCGGCGCGGCGACGGCGAGACCTTCACCACCCGCACCGAGCACACCTACCTGCGCGGCATGCACGGCGACAAGAACCCGGCCGGCGGCACCCGCACGGTCACCCGTACCGACTCGGTCGGCACTTCCCACACCGACCACGACGAACTCGCCGGCTTCGAGATCGAGACCGCCGTCTACAACGGCTCCCAGGTCAGCAGCAAATCGGTGACCAGCCCGTGGCATTACGAGACCGCCAGCTACAGCCGGCCGTGGGGCACCGATCGGGCGTTCTTCGTCAAGCCGCGGGTCAGTCGGGGCTTCACCGCGCTGGCTGGCGGCGACTGGCGGGAAACGAAGTCGATCACCACCTACGACCCGGCGACCAGCGGCTACACCGACCCGGTCGGGCGGGTCACGCAGGTCGAGGATCTCGGCGACGTCAGCACCGCCGCCGACGACCGGTGCACCCGGACCACCTACGCCGACAACCACAGCCTGCGGCTACGGACCCTGGTCGCCCGGGAGGAGACCGTCTCGGTCGCCTGCTCGGTCACCAACCCCGACCTGGCCACCCAACTGCTCACCGACAACCGGACCTCGTACGACGGCCAGGCATACGGTGCGACGCCGACCAAGGGCAACGCCACCCGGATCGAGAAGCTCGCCAGCCACAGCGGTTCCACCCCGAGCTATGTCACCGTCGGTGAAGGGACCTTCGACATGTACGGCCGGCCGCTGACGGCGCAGGACGGCTCCGGCGCGGTCACCAACATCGCCTACACCGAGACGAACGGTCTGACCACCCGCAAGATGGAGACTGGGCCGCAGATCCGGGTCGGCACCGTCGACACCCGGTTCATCGCGACCACCGACTACCACCCGGCATGGGGACAGCCGGTCACCCAGATCGACTGGAACGGCAAGCGCACTGACGTCGAGTACGACAAGCTGGGCCGTACCGTGCGGGTCTGGCTACCGGACAAGACCAAGGCGAGTAACCCCAACGAGCCGAGTGTCCGGTATACGTACCAGAACCAGGACAACGCACCTGTGTCAGTGAAGAAGGAGCAAATCGTCAACGGCGTATCAAACGCCGAGTTTACGATTTACGACGGCTTCCTCCGCCCTCGGCAGATTCAGGTGCCCGGACCGGATGGTGGACGGCTCGTCTCGGAAACCTTCTACACCGCCACCGGCAAGGTGGCGAAGTTCAACGACAAGTTCCACGCCTCCGGTGCCCCGTCAGGCACTCTGCTGAAGACGGTCAACGGCGATGTCGACCTGCAGACGGTGTATCAGTACGACGGCGTGGACCGGGTCACCGACACCATCACCCTCGTCGCCTCGGACGAGAAGTGGCGAACGGTCACCACGTACGGCGGGGACCGGGTGCATGTCGACCCGCCGACGGGCGGTACCCCGACGGCCACCATCACCGATGCCCGTGGTCAGGTCGTCGAGCTACGGCAGTACCACGGTGCCGGGCCGAGTGGCAGCTTCGACAGCACCACGTACACCTATACCCCTGCCGGTCAGCAGGCCAGCGTCACCGACCCGGCCGGCAACGTGTGGACCTACGAGTACGACCAACGGGGTCGCAAAACCGAAGCGGTCGATCCGGACAGCGGAACCAGCACCTTCACCTACAACGACCACGACCAGTTGACCTCCACCACGGACGGTCGGGGCGTCACTGTCAGCCACACCTACGACGTGCTCGGCCGAAAGACCGGCACCTATCAGGGCTCGGTCGAGACAGGTACGAAGCTTGCCGAGTGGGGATACGACACCGTCGCCAAGGGACAGCTCTACTTCGCCACCCGCATCGTAGACGGCGGCCACAAGTATCACACCGTCTACGTTGCTCGAGATGCCCACTATCGAGCGACCGAAGTGCGATACAGCATTCCCGCAGGCGACACGGATGCCGAGCTCGGCGGATTCTACAAATTCCTCACCGTTTACAACGACGACGGCACTGTTAAGGGTACGACATTCCCAGAGGGGGGCGGTCTGTCGGTCGAAGGTGTCAGTTACACCTACGACAGCCTGCAGCGGGTCACAAGGATTACTGGTGACGAGTCATATCTCAGCGACGCTACCTACACGTCGACCGGTGAGCTTCAGAGGGCGCAGGTCAGCGCCGGTAGCCGTAAGGTCTTCGGCACCTACACCTACGAGGAGGGCACCAACCGGCTGATCCGATCGATGCTGCGCCGGCAGCCGATTGAGGGTGACAACCCGGCAATGCCGACCAGCGACATCGACCAGCACTACGAGTACGACGACGCCGGTAATGTGCTGTCGATCGCTGACCGGCCGGGCTCCGGAGTGCGGGACATCCAGTGTTTCCAGTACGACTATCTGCGGCGGATGACGCGGGCCTGGAGCACGGCGACCACGGCGAGTGATCCGTGTGCGGGTGGGCCGGGCACCAGCGGGGTGGGCGGGCCGGCGCCGTACCACCACTCCTACAGCTACGACCTGGCTGGTAACCGGCTGAGCGAGACGATCCACGCTGCGGGTGGGGCCGACGAGGTCGAGCGGACGTATTCGTTCCCACAGCCGGGTCAGGCACAGCCGCACACGTTGTCGCAGGTGGTCGAGGAGACGTCGGCCGGTGACCGGTTGTACTCGTACGAGTACGACGCGGCGGGCAACACGACGAAGCGGGTCCGGGTCGGCGAGGAGCAGGACCTGGTCTGGAACGCCGAGGGCCGGCTGGAGTCGGTCACCGAGGACGGGAAGACCACCAGTTTCGTCTACGACGCCGATGGCGGTCGGTTGGTCCGGAAGGATCCGGATTCGATCACGGTGTATCTGCCGAACATGGAGTTGAAGCTGAACCGCTCCAACTCGGTGGTCGATGGGACGCGCTACTACCCGGTCGGCGGTCAGTTGACGGTGGTGCGAACGGTCGCGGGTGTGCAGGTGCAGGCTGCGGATCATCACGGTTCCGGGCAGGCCGCGGTGGACGGGGCCACGGGGCAGATCACGCATCGGCGGATGGCGCCGTTCGGCACGCCGCGCGGCATTCAGCCGGGGGTTGGTCAGTGGTTGGGCGAGAAGGGCTTCGTCGGTGGTACGCAGGACGCGTCGACGGGGTTGACGCATCTGGGTGCGCGGGAGTATGACCCGCAGACTGGTCGGTTCATCTCGGTGGACCCGATCATCGATGTGAGTGATCCGCAGCAAATGCACGGGTACGCGTATGCGAACAATTCGCCGGTGTCGTTTACGGATCCGGATGGGTTGCGCCCGTTGGCGACGGGTGGTGGTGCGGAGGAGGACGCGTACTGGAAGAAGCGCGGTGAGCAGTTGGTGTACTCGATGTCGTCGAACCGTTGGACGGTGGTGCCCCGGCCGCCGCCGGCGTCGACGGTGCCGCCGGAGGTGGCGCAGGCGCGTCGGGATGTGGAGGACGCAAAGCAGGTCGTGGTGGCGGTGGCGAAGGAGCTCGGCCAGATTTTGATGGACGAGTTGGGGATCACCGACGCGGTCGACTGTTTCATCAACGGCGACATGGGCGCTTGTGCGATGACGGCGTTGAACGTGGTGTTGACGGCGGTCGGTGGCGCTGCGGGGAAGTTGTTGGCCCGTTACGGCTTGAAGCCGATGAGGCTGAAGGCGCTTGGGGAGCGGTTGTGGAACCTGGGCGGCAAGTTGAAGGACGCCGTCGGCACCTTCCTCAGAAGCCGAAAAAATCTCGACGACCTGGGAAATTGTCTTACATCGAATAGCTTCGTGCCGGGCACGTTGGTGCTGCTCGCGGATGGTTCGTCGAAGCCGATCGAGGATATCGTCGTCGGTGATCTGGTGGTGGCGTCCGATCCGGAGTCTGGCGAGTCGGCAGCGAAGGCGGTTGTGGCCACCATTGTCGGGCAGGGGCGAAAGGACCTGGTCGAGATAACCGTCGATGTCGACGGTAACCGGAGTGGGGCCTTGGGGGTGTTGGTCGCGACGGACGGTCATCCGTTCTGGGTGCCGGAGGTGGGTGAGTGGCGCGACGCAGCCGAGTTGGCGGCTGGGCAGTGGCTGCAGACCTCCGCCGGTACATGGGTCCAGGTCACCGCCGTACGTCAGTGGTCCGAAACCCGTACGGTCCACAACCTCACCGTCGCCGGCATCCACACGTATCATGTGGTGGCCGGCAAAACGGCGATCCTTGTTCATAATTGCAGCATTGCTCTGGGGATGAGTGAAGTTGATGGTAATCCGATGGCCTTGCATGAGTTTGCCGACTCGGTAGGCGCGAAGTCATACCATGACTGGCCGTCTCGCGGCGAGAACTGGGTATCGGAGCTGAAGGGATATGTGAAGGACAGAAAAACCAAGATTCACTTCAACCTTGATGGGATCGACGATCCAGTGGCCTTTGCTGTGCGCGGAAAGGAAGTCGACCCAATTTTCGATGGGCACTCCACGGCCTGGGAGCTGAATCTCGTCAAAAATAGCAAGTCTGCGGTGTCGCGCACAACATTCTATCGGAATGGCGAAAAGGTGGCGAATCCATTTGGCTAGCGAATTGGCTCGCTATGCGGAACTTCCTGTTGTGTTGGATGGTAAGTTTCGACCGTGGCGATATAGCGTCAGTCATTCTGAGTTGGAGATTAGAGGAGAAGGTAGTGGTGTAACGACGCGCGCACTCTTCTATGGTGTAGTGGGGGTGAAACTAAAGTCAGTGTACTCGTCGTTGACCCTGAGTTGTGCCAATAATAATGATCGACAAAGTATCCTAGATTTTTTGAGGATCGATGATCGTGCCGGTAGAGTAATTCCGGTGCTCTTGTCGTCCGACCTTGGAGAAGGCTTCGTTGCCTGTCTGTCATTTGTTGTCCGAATGCATCATTCGAGTGAATCATCTGGATTGGAAGTTCCAGGTGGAGAAAGTGAGCTCATTGTTGCTGGTTGAGGTCAGGATGTGGACCTTGGGGTGGTCTGTCTGGTCGCCTTGGTAAGATCGCAGACTGTCGTTGCTACCTCGTCGCGGGATGATTCTATTCGCTTGTGGGTGTTTGGGCTGTCCGTGGAAGTTTGGGTAGTGCGATGGCTCTCGCGCCGCTGTGTGCGGAAGATGCAAGTCGATTAGCTCTGGTGCCATTCATCGACAATGCTCATTGTTGCATGAAAGCATGGTTATCGCGCGTATTCAGTGCCTGGCAAGGGGGAGTAGTAGATGACAGTGGATAATCGTGGATCCGTGCGCGGGCTGCGGCGGGTGGCAGTGCTGATCGCGATGGTGCTCGGGGTACACGCCGTCGCCGCCGCACCGGCGGTGGCCGGACCGGCAGAGCGCGACACGGCGACGTCGAGCAACGTCGTCGCGCCGATCGCGCCGGACATCGACTCGCCGGAGTACCTGCCGCTCGACGCCGACGAACACACCAGCGCCTGCGCCGAGGACAACCAGCACCGTGGGTCGATCGGTGTGTACGGCACCTTCACCTTCCACTCGCCGTCCCCTCAGGTCGTCAAGTACCTGTACGGCTTCAACACCAACCCCTTGCCGGACAACGTCCTTGTGCCCGCGAGCATCGGCGCGCCGGTGTCGCTGCGCTGGATGCCGGTGCAGGACCGGACGACCTCAGTCACCGTGCAGGCGGTCGACGCCGACGGAGGACGTTCGCCGATCGCATACTGCCTTTTCTCCGTACCGACTCGGCTCGCTGCTGGCGAGTGGCCGCTCGACGACGCGGCCGGTGCCACTTCGGCGGCGGACGCGCGCGGCAACCACCCGGCGGCCGCCGGCAGCGGCGTCACGTTCGGCGTTCCCGGGTCGGAGTGCGCAGACCTGGGCGCGCAGTGCCAACTCGGCCGGGCGGCCCGACTCACCGGCGACGCGGCTACCAGCTACCTGGCTACCAGCAGTTCCGGCCTGATCGACACGTCGACCGGGTTCGGTGCCAGCGCCTGGGTGCGGTTGACCGACGACTCGGTCGACCGGGTCGCGGTCAGCCAGGACGGCACCGACGCGCCCGGCTTCACCCTCGGCTTCGACGCGGACAGTGGCCGTTGGGCGTTCGAGATCGCCGCATCGGACTCGCCTTCACCGGCTGTGTGGTCGGTGACCAGCACCGCGCCGGTCATGCTCGGCGAGTGGACCCACCTGGCGGCCGCGTACGACCCGGAGCTGACCACGATGACCCTGTACGTCCACGGCGACGAACAGCCGGTGGCGCTGCGTCAGTCGGTGTGGGCGTCGCAGGGTGCGGTGCAGATCGGTCGCGCGGTCAGCGGCAGCGGCTACACCGAGGGCTGGGCCGGAGACCTCGCCGACGTCGCGGTCTTCGACCGCGTACTGGTGTCGCACGAGGTGCGAGACCTGTCGGCTCGGCCGCCGACCTCGTTCGGCTACTGGCCGCTGGACGAGGCCACCAACGGCAACAGCCCGGAGTACGGCGGCGGTGCGGACCTGCGGTTGCACGGCGATTCGCACCTGTACGCCCCGGATATGGACGAGGACCCGTTCGCTGAGCCGCCGCTGGTAGCTGATGGGCATCTGGTGCTCGACGGCGTCGACGACTGGGCGCAGACCGACGGACCGATCGCGGTTACCGACCGCAGCTTCACCGTCGGCGTACGAGTGCGGCTGGCCGGCCCGACCTGCGGAGACACCGACCAGGCGGTGCTGTCCCAGGCCGGCGTCACCGCCAGTGGCTTCGTCATCCGCTGCAACGCCGCGTCGAATCGCTGGGAGCTGGTCCTGCCACACCAGGACACCACCGACCCGGCGTCGACGGTCATACAGGACAACTTGACGTACCCGGAATGGGATTACTTCGGCCAGCACCTGGCGGTGGTCTACGACTCGGCGCGCCAGGAGGTGAGACTCTACGTCGACGGCTACCTTTCTGCGACCGGCACTGCCGCGTACACGGCCGGCTGGCGGGCGAACGGCGGCCTGCAGGTGGGCCGGGCGTTGCACAACGGGAGCTTCGGCCAGTACCTCACCGGCGTCGTCGACGAGGTCCGGGTGTACGCGGGAGCCGCCGACGCGACGATGATCGCCCGGATGGCTGGAATGGCGGGTGGCCCGATCGGGTGACCGTTCGCTGAGCGCGGCCTTCGTACCGGCGCAGGTCGCGGGCCGCGCTCAGCGCAGGCAGGACTCGTCGGGGTCGATGGTGGTGGTGATGCGTCGGCCGATGTCGCGTAGCTGCCGGCACTGGGCCTTCGTCATCGGGTCGAAGACGAGTCGACGCACCTCGGCGACGTGCCCGGGGGCCGTGGCGACCAGCTTGTCCCAGCCGTCGTCGGTCAGCGTCGCGAGCGTGTAGCGACCGTCGGTCGGGTCCGGCGTACGGCAGACCCAGCCGCGCTTTTCCAGCCGGGTGACGACCTGCGACAGCCGAGACAACGACCCGTCGGCGATCATGGCGAGCCGGCTCATCCGCATGGTGCGCTCGGGCGTCTCGGACAGCGCGGCCATCACCTGGTACTCGAAGTGGCTGATTCCGGCGTCGCGCTGCAACTGCCGGTCGAGGGCGCCCGGCAGCCTCGCCAGTACGCCGACGAGGGCGAACCAGGTCTCCAGTTCCTCCTTGTCGAGCCAGTGCGGCTGCTCGGTCGGGGTGGCCATGTCGTCGAGTCTAGCTTCAAGCGTCAAGTGATCACGAGAGCTGCGTCACTTGACGCTTGAAGTCATCGCGGACTAGCCTCGCTTCAAGCTTAAAGCGATCCGACATCGGAGACAGATATGAACATCGTTCTTTGGGTGCTCGCCGGACTGCTCGCCGCAGCGTTTCTCGGCGCGGGGCTGATGAAGGTCAGCCAGTCGAGGGAGAAGCTTGTCGAGAAGGGGATGGGCTTCGCCGCCGACTTCCCGATGGGTCTGGTGCGGACCATCGGCGCGCTGGAGATCCTTGCCGCGATCGGCCTGATCCTGCCGGCGGTCACCGGGATCGCCCCGGTGTTCGTGCCGCTGGCCGCCCTCGGCCTGGTCGCGATGATGATCGGCGCCGCGATCGTGCACGCCCGGCGCAAGGAGTACCCGGCGATTCTGCCCAACCTGGTCCTCCTGGCGATGGCCGCCGTCGTCGCCTGGGGCCGATTCGGCCCGTACGCCTTCTGACGCCCGTACGCCTTCTGACCATTCACCACCTCCTGGGGAGACCTGACCATGCCTGAGCTGTTCGAGCCGGTGACCATCGGCAAGTGGAACCTGCCCAACCGGGTCTTCATGGCACCCATGACCCGCAACCGGGCGCAGCCCGACGGGGTACCCAACGAGCACGCCGCCACCTACTACCAGCAGCGGGCCACCGCCGGCCTGATCATCACCGAGGGGGTGCAGCCCAGCGCCGTCGGGCAAGGGCTACCCGAACACCCCCGGCCTGCACACACCCGAGCAGGTCGACGGCTGGCGGCGGATCGCCGACGCGGTGCACGCCGCCGACGGGCGGATCGTCGCCCAGCTGATGCACGCCGGCCGGATCGCCCACCCGGACAACAAGCACGGGCAGGAGACCGTCGCGCCGAGCGCCGTCGCCGCCGACGGCACCATGATCACGGCCACCGGTAGGCAGCCGTACCCGACGCCCCGCGCCCTGACCACCGACGAGCTTCCGCAGGTGGTCGACGAGTTCCGGCAGGCGGCGCGGTCGGCCGTCGACGCCGGCCTCGACGGGGTCGAGCTGCACGGCGCCAACGGCTACCTGCTGCACCAGTTCCTCGCCCCGACGACCAACCGGCGCACCGACCGGTACGGCGGATCGCCGGCCGCCCGCTCCCGGTTCGTCGCCGAGACGGTCACCGCCGTCGCCCAGGAGATCGGCCCGGAACGGGTCGGGCTGCGGCTCTCCCCGGCCAACGGCGCCATCGGGCTGGTCGAGGACGATCCGGCCGAGACCGCCGCCACCTACCGGGGGCTGGTCGACGCGATCGCCCCGCTCGGCCTGGCCTTCCTGCACCTGTCGATCGACCCGGCCGATCCGCTGCTCGCGGACCTGTCGGCCCGGTTCGGCGGCCCGGTCGTGGTCAACACCGGGTTCGCGACGGTCACCGACCGGGAAACCGCGCAGACCCTGGTACGCGGCGGGAAAGCGGCGGCCGTCGCGGTCGGTCGGCCGTTCATCGCCAACCCCGACCTGGTACGCCGCTGGCGTGAGCAGGCTCCGCTCAACGAGGTCGACCAGGCGACGGTGTACGGCGGTGACGCCCACGGCTACACCGACTACCCGTCCTTGGACGGTGCCGGCACTCCGGCCAGCGCCGGATAGGCGGCCCGGCGGTACCGCCGGCTCAGCGGGCTGAGCCGTTTCGTCAGTCGGGTGGGCCGACGGTGACCGTTGCTGTGGCCGGCAGACAGGAGCCTGAATCGTCGGCGGTAGCGGTGACCCGGGCGACGGCTCCGGCGCTGCCGGGTGCGGCGGTGATGGTGACCGGGTGTTCCGTGCTGCCGGGCCGGGTGACCGTCGGGGTGACGCTGACTCCGGGGTCGCCGGTCACCGTCAGGTGCAGCGCCGGGGTGGCGGCGCAGACGGTCACGAACGTCATGGTCGCTGAGCCACCGGCCGGCACCTCCACCTGCGACGGACAGGCGATCACCATCAGCGCCGGTGGCGGCGCGGCCTGGCTGAAGGTGATCGTCGCCGAGTCGGCGGTGTCCGCCGGTGAGACGGTGACGACCCGAGCGAAGGCGGTGTGCCGTGGGAAGCCGTCACTGGTGTCGCCGTCGCGCAGCGCCGGGTGGTCGGGTGGAACGTCGATGCCGTACGGGGCCGTCGTGTCGCTGCCGACGAGCTGGTCGTTGATGTGGAACTCGACCCGTTCGATCGTCCCGGTCTTGGTGCTGGCGTCGGCGGTCATCCGGATGGCGCAGACCGACACCAGGTAGCTGTTGTCGACCGGACTGGTCAGCGTCACCTCGGGTGCCGGCCCCGGCCCGGGTTGGTTGCCGTCGCACGGGTCGCCGTTGATGGTGCAGCCCGGATCCTGCGGTCGGTCGCCGGTCCAGGCACCGACGTATCCGATCTCGACCGATCTGCCGGCGGCGATGACGTTGTTCCACGTCGTCGGAGCGGCAGTGAGGGTTTTGCCGTCCAGGGTCCAGTTGGCGTTCCAGCCCTGCTGGACCGTTTCGCCGGCCGGCAGCGTCAGGACCAGTTTCCAGCCGGTGACCGCCGTGGCGCAGGTGTTGGTGATGGTGATGTCGCGGAAGACGCCACCGCTGTCCGGGCCGTTGTTCCAGTAGCTGCTCTCGATTGTCACCGTCAGGCATCCGGCACTGGTGGCGGCCCCGGCGGTCGTGCCGGCCGCGTGTGCCGGGGCGCTGGCCGCCGTCGTACCGCTGGTGGCGAGAAGCACCGCGGCGGCGACGCCGGCCGCGGCCCGCCTCCACGCGGCCCGTCGGCGGCTGCGGGGCACTTCATCGGTACGGTGACGCGTCGGTGGGGTGGACGACAACGACATGGGGGCTGGTCTCCCTTGATCCCAGGAACCCGTGCCGACCTAGCTGGGCCGGCAGGACGGACGGTCCCACAGTTGTCCGCCGGCCCAGGCCACTGTAGGCACCCTCATCGTTGCATCAGTGACTGTCAATATACAACGGGTGTGACGACGCGCTGGGTATGGCCGCCCGGTGCCTGCCCCGAGCGTCGGGAACGTGGCTTACGCGGTATTTGCTCCCAATCTGACGGGACTCCACGTCACTGACCGTCAACGGTGCAGAGTGGTGCCCACTCCGCTTATGTCGAGGTGGGGGGGGGGGAGGGGGAAAAAAAAAAAAAAACACCCGCCACGCGTCCAGGCGGCGGCGCGTGCGGCCCGCTTCGCGGGCCGCCTTGAAGACGTACAGAAAGTTCTCAC
>NZ_JBSWXD010000055.1:0-38148 GCF_056160425.1 Micromonospora sp. ABR4_055 | reverse complement strand
GGAGAGATGGGGAAGGGGTTGGTTTTTGGTGGGTGTTTTGTGCGGGGTTCCCCGGGTGCTGTTGCCTTGGTACCCCCCGCACGGTCACTTCTCCGCCGGCGGATCCGTCGGCGGCAGCGGCGAGGTGCGGCTCTTCGGCAGTTTCAGCACCTCGAACTGGTCGGTGCCGTCGACCAGCGCCGCCGAGGGGCGGGCCGGCGGCGCGGCGACCGGCGACGTACGACTGGCGGGGCCGGCGGTGTCGGAGCCGTTGCGGCCGTCCGCTGCGTCGCCGGTGCCTGGTACGGCATCGGTGCCGGTAACGGCTCCTGACGGCCGGTCCGGTGCCGCAGCGACGTCACTCGCGTCGTCGGTCGGGCCGGCCGACCGGCGGGTGGCCCGGCGCTGCCGCAGCCGATCCTTGGTGCCCTCGACCATGGTGTAGAGCGTCGGCACCAGGACCAGGGTGAGCAGCGTCGAGCTGAACAGGCCGCCGATCACCACGATCGCCAACGGCTGGCCGATGAAGCCGGCCACCCCGGTCAGGCCGAGCGCCATCGGCGTCAACGCGCAGATGGTGGCGATCGCGGTCATCAGGATCGGCCGCAGCCGACGCCGGCCGCCCTCGACCACCGCCTGGGACACGCTCATCCCCTGCTCGCGGTACTGGTTGATCAGGTCCATCAACACGATCGCGTTGGTCACCACGATGCCGACCAGCATCAACGCGCCGATCAGCGCCGGCACACCCATCGGCGTACCGGTGACGACCAGCAGACCGATCGCGCCGGTCGCCGCGAACGGCACCGACACCAGCAGGATCAGCGGCTGGACCAGGCTGCGGAACGTCGCCACCATGATCACGAAGACGATGGCGATCGCGGCGAGCAGGGCCAACCCGAGGTCGGCGAACGCCTCCGCCTGGTCGGCGCTGACGCCGCCGATGGTGTACGTCGCACCGGCCGGCAGACTCAGGTCCTCCAGCCGCTGCGACAGCTCGGCGCTGGTCTGCCCGACGTTCGAGCCGGTCGCGGTGCCGGTGACGGTGGCGCTGCGCTCACCGTCCACCCGACTGATCTGCACCGGCCCGTCGACTTCGGTGATGTCGGCGAAGGCGGCGAGGGTCGCCGGCCCGACCGGCAACGCCGCCAACTCCTCGGCCGAGGTCACCCGGGCGCTCGGGCTGAGCACCACGTCCAGCCGGTCGCCGTCGATGGTGACCTGTCCCAGCGGGCTGCCGCGGAAGGCTTGGGCGACGAGTTGCCCGAGCGCGGCCTCGTTCAGCCCGGCCTGAGCTGCCGCCGCGCGGTCGATCTGCACCTGCAGCCGGGTCACGTCCTCGGACAGGGTGCTGGTGACGTCGGCAACGTCCGGGGTCTGCGACATCGCGGTCCGGACCCGCTCCGCGGCGGTGGCCAAATCGTCCGGGTCGTTGGCCTGCACGATGACCTGCAGCTGGTTGCTGCTCCCGCCACCGGGCCCGCCGTCGGCCGCCCCGACCGTGATCTCGCCCAGGCCGTCGCGGCCGGCGAACTCGTCCCGCAGCTGCTGCTGCACGGCGATGTTGTCGGTGTCCTCGGTCAGGCTGATCGAATAGCTCGCCGTGGTGTTGCCGCCGCCACCGGCGAACGGGTTGCTGCTCGCGCCGATCGACACCTGGTAGGACTCGATCCCGTCGGTCCGCGCGAGGACCCGCTCCACCGAGATGGCGGCCCGGTCGACGGCGGCCAGGCTGGTGCCCGCCGGCAACTCCTGCCGCATGCTCAGGGTGTCCTGGCCGGCGTCGTCGATGAAGTTGGTCTCCAGCCGGGTGCTCAGCGCGAACGTGCCGAGCAGCACCGCCAGCCCGATGCCGACGGTGGCCCACCGCCGGGTGGTGGCGAACCGGATCACCGGCAGGTAGCCGCGCTGCAACGGGTTGCGCAGCTCCTTGGCTTCGGCCTCCTGCCGGACCTGCTCCACGTCGGTGCCGGCGGCGGCCGGCTTGAGGAACCAGTAGGCGAGCACCGGGATGATGGTGAGCGAGACCAGCAGCGAGGCGAGCAACGCGACGGTCACCGTGATGGCGAACGGCGCGAACAGCTGGCCGACGAAACCGCCGACGATCGCGATCGGGGCGAAGACGGCGACGGTCGCCAGGGTCGACGAGGTGACCGCGCCGGCCACCTCCCGGACCCCGGTCAGGATCGCGGTACGCCGGTCCTCGCCGTACTCCAGATGCCGTTTGATGTTCTCCAGCACCACGATCGAGTCGTCCACCACCCGGCCGACCGAGATGGTCAACGCGCCGAGGGTGAGCAGGTTGAGCGAGTAGTCGCCGACCCACAGGGCGATCAACGCGATCAGCACCGACAGCGGGATGGAGACCGCGGTGACCACGGTGGACCGGATCGACAGCAGGAAGACCAGGATGACCAGGACCGCCATCACCAGGCCGAGCAGGCCTTCGGTGGTGAGGGCCTCGATCGAGCGTTCCACGAACGGTGCCTGGTCGAACACTACGATCAACTCGGTGTCAGCGGCCGCGCCCAGCTCGTCGAGTCGATCCCGGATCTCGTGCGAGATGCCAACCGCGTCGCCGTCGGGGCCGGCGGTCACCGCGATCCCGAGGCTGTCCGCGCCGTTGGTCCTGGTGATCGAGGTGGCGGGGGCGGTCTGCTCGCTGATCTCGGCGACGTCGTCGAGCCGCACCGGCGGCCGGCCGGACGCGGTGAGATAGATCCCGGCGAGATCGCTCAGTGAATCGATCCTGGTGCCGACCTGGACGGTCAGGCTCTCGTCGCCGTCGGTGAGGGAGCCGGCCGGGATGGTGACGCCGTTGACCCGCAGGGCGTTGCCGATAGCGCTCGGGTCGAGACCGGCGTCGGCCAGCGCGGCGTAGTCGGGGGTGATCGAGACGACCTGCTCACCGGCGCCGGTGACGTCGACGGCGCGTACCCCCTCGATGGCTTCCAGCTCGGGCAGCACGACCTCGTCCAGACGTCCGGCGAGCCCCGGTCCGCCGGCGCCGGTGGCGGCCAGCACCACAGCCGGCAGGTCGTCGGTGCTGCCGGCGAAGACGGCCGGTTCCACACCGTCGGGCAGCTGGATCCGGTTGATCGAGGTCTCCAGCTCGTTGACGGCGCTGGTCAGGTCGGTGCCGAAGGCGAACTCGACCTGCACGGTGGCGAAGCTCTCGCTGGAGGTGGAGGTGACGCTCTCGAGGTCGGCGACGCCCGAGAGGGCGTTCTCGATGGGCTCGGTCACCTGCGATTCGACGATCTCCGGTGCCGCGCCGGGGTAGACCGCGCTGATGAACGCGGCCGGGAACTCCAACGAAGGCAGAAGCTGCTGTTTGAGCGTCGGGATGGTGACGGCGCCGAAGATCGTGATCACGACCGCGACGAGCGCCACGAGCCCTCGGTTGGCGAGGCTGAGTCTGGCGAGCAACGACATGTGCGGGCTCACTCCTGGAAGAGTCCGGCGGCGGAACGACGGGAATTGTTCGGCCAAGGCTAACAGTTAGCGTCACGCGAAGTTGTTGGGATATCGTCTGCGCACGGCGGGCGGCCGGCCCACCACCGTGCCGGACCAGAGGGAGCGCAGGTGGCCCAGCGGGACGAACTGATCGACCAGATCGTGGTGACCAGCCGCCGGCTGCAGGTCCTGTTCGCCTCCGACCGTTCCGACCCGCTGTTCGACTCACAGCTCACCGTGCCGCAGCTGAAGATACTGCTACTGCTCTACCTGCGTGGCAGCGCCTCGGGACAGGAGCTCAGCCAGGTGCTCGGGGTACGGATGGCCACGGTCAGCGGGATCGTCGACCGGCTCGCGGCCCACCGGCTGGTCGGCCGCCGGGAGGACCCCCGGGACCGGCGGGTCCGCCGGATCGAGCTGACCGACGACGGGCGGCAGCTGATGGACCGGATCGTCACCGCCGGCACCGACCGCCAGGCACGGCTGTTGGCCCGACTGGACACCGACGAGCTGCGTACCGTAGCCGTCGCGACCCGGCTGCTGGTCGACGCCGCAGAAGCCGACCTGGCCGAAACCGACACGCCTCAGGTCGAGCCGCGTCACACCCGACCGGCGACGTCGTCAGGCCAGGTCGAGGGCGCGGGCCGCGAGTAGCGGATCGTTGCCGATGGTGGTCGGTGCCGGAGCGGTGGAGATCGCCCACTCCGGGTCCTTCAGACCGTGCCCGGTGACCGTGCAGACCACGGTGGCACCGGCCGGTACCTTGCCGGCGGCGGCGGCCTGCAGCAGCCCGGCGACGCTGGCCGCGCTGGCCAGCTCGACGAAGACCCCGACCTCCCGGGCCAGCAGCCGGTACGCCGCCAGGATGTCCCGGTCGGTGACCGCGTCGATCAGACCCCCCGAGGCGTCCCGGGCGTCGAGCGCCTTGGTCCAGCTCGCCGGGTTGCCGATCCGGATCGCGGTGGCGATCGTCGACGGCTGGCGGACCACCTCGCCAGAGACGATCGGGGCGGCACCCGACGCCTGGAAGCCGTACATCTTCGGGACGCGGGTGGCGTTGCCGGCCTCGACGTCCTCCAGGTAACCCATCCAGTAGGCGCTGATGTTGCCGGCGTTGCCGACCGGAAGGCAGTGGATGTCCGGGGCGTCGCCGAGCCCGGCGACGATCTCGAACGCGGCGGTCTTCTGCCCGTGCAGCCGGAAGATGTTCACCGAGTTGACCAGCGCTACCGGGTAGTCCTGGGCCAGCTTGGCCGCCATCGACAGGCAGTCGTCGAAGTTGCCGTCGACCTGCAGCAGGCGGGCCCCGTGCACCAGCGCCTGGGCGAGCTTGCCGAGCGCGATCTTGCCCTGCGGCACGAGCACCGCGCAGGTCAGGCCGGCGCGGGCGGCGTACGCGGCGGCCGACGCGCTGGTGTTGCCGGTCGAGGCGCAGATGATCGCCTTGTTGCCCTCCTCGACCGCCTTGGAGACCGCCATCGTCATGCCCCGGTCCTTGAACGACCCGGTCGGGTTGGCCCCCTCGACCTTGAGGTAGACGTCGGCACCGACCCGGGCGGAGAGCACCGGCGCCGGCAGCAGCGGCGTGTTGCCCTCGTAGAGGGTGATCACCGGCGTGGCGTCGGTGACCGGCAACCGGTCCCGGTACGCCTCGATCAGGCCCCGCCACATGACAACCTCCTCGGTTCGCGCCGGCACAGCGTACCGGCGGCTACTGGCCGCCCTCGACCCGCAGCACGCTGGCGATGGAACGGACGACGTCCAGGCCGCGCAGCTCCTCGACGGTGGCCGCGAGGGCGGCGTCCGGCGCCCGGTGGGTGACGATCACCAGGCTGGCGTCGTTGTCCCGGCCGGACTGGCGCACGGTGGCGATGGACACGTCGTGCCGGGCGAACACCCCGGCGACGGCGGCCAGCACCCCGGCCCGGTCGGCCACGTCGAGGCTGATGTGGTAGCGGGTGACCGCCTCCCCCATCGGCCGGATCGGCAGGTCGGCGTAGGCGGACTCGCTGGCCGTGTGCACCCCGGCGAGCCGGTTGCGGGCCACCGCGACGATGTCGCCGAGCACCGCGCTGGCGGTCGGCGCCCCACCGGCGCCCCGGCCGTAGAACATCAACTGCCCGGCCGCGACCGCCTCGACGAAGACCGCGTTGAACGCGTCGCCGACGCTGGCCAGCGGATGGCTGCGCGGGATCATCGCCGGGTGCACCCGGACGCTGACCGACTCGGCGCCGTCGGCGCCCGGGCCCCGGTCGGCTATGCAGAGCAGCTTGATGGTGCAGCCCATCGCCTTGGCGCTGGCCATGTCGGCGGCGCTGACCTCGGTGATCCCCTCGCGGTGCACGTCGTCGGCGCCGACCCGGGTGTGGAAGGCCAGCGAGGCCAGGATGGCGGCCTTGGCCGCGGCGTCGAACCCCTCCACGTCGGCGGTCGGGTCGGCCTCGGCGTACCCGAGGGCGGTCGCCTCCTCCAACGCCTCGGTGAACCCGGCCCCGGTGGCGTCCATCGCGGAGAGGATGAAGTTGGTGGTGCCGTTGACGATGCCGGTGACCCGGGTGATCGAGTCGCCGTGCAGCGAATCGCGCAGCGGGCGCAGCAGCGGGATGGCGCCGGCCACCGACGCCTCGTAGAACAGGTCGGCACCGCCCTCGGCGGCGGCGTCGTGCAGGGTGCCGCCGTCCTCGGCGAGCAGCGCCTTGTTGGCGGTGACCGCGCTCTTGCCGCTGCGCAGCGCCTCGACCAGCCAGGTCCGGGCCGGTTCGATGCCGCCGACCACCTCGACCACCACGTCGACGTCGTCCCGTTTGACCAGGCCCAACGCGTCGGTGGTGAACAGCGCCGGGTCGACCGGCAGGTCACCCCGGGCCCGGTTGGGCCGGCGGACCGCGATCCCGGCGATCTCGATCGGCGCCCCGACCCGGGCGGCGAGGTCGGCAGCCTGCTCGTGCAGCAGCCGCACCACCTCGGAGCCCACCGTGCCGCAGCCCAGCAACGCCAGCCGTACCGGCTTACCCATGCTCACCCCATACCTCGCGACCGCGCGCCGCACGCGCTATCCACGTCGTCCCGCCGCCTGCGGCGCTATCCCACGTCCAGTGCCAGCAGATCGGCCTCGGTCTCCCGACGGACGATCACCCGGGCCGCTCCGTCGCGGACCGCGATAACCGGCGGCCGGGGCACATGGTTGTAGTTGCTCGCCATGCTCCGGCAGTACGCCCCCGTGCCCGGCACCGCGAGAAGATCTCCCGGCTGCACGTCGGCGGGCAGGAATTCATCCTTCACCACGATGTCCCCGGACTCACAATGCTTTCCCACGACGCGGGCGAGGATCGGAGCCGCAGTCGACGCCCGGGAGGCGACCGTCGCCGAGTAGGAGGCGTCGTAGAGGGCGGTACGGATGTTGTCGCTCATCCCGCCGTCGACGCTGACGTAGCTCCGGATGCCGTCGACGTCCTTGACGGTGCCGACCTGGTAGAGGGTGAACACCGCCGGGCCGATGATCGCCCGGCCCGGCTCGACCGACAGGTGCGGCACGGCGAGCCGCAACGCCTCACACTCACTGTCGACGATCTTGTTCATCCGCTTGGCCAGCTCGTGGGCCGGCGCCGGGTCGTCCTGGGTGGTGTAGGCGATGCCGAATCCGCCGCCGAGATCCAGCTCGGGCAGCTCGACGCCGCGCGCGTCGCGAATCTGCGCCTGCAGCGCCAGCACCCGCCGGGCGGACACCTCGAAGCCGCCGGTGTCGAAGATCTGCGAACCGATGTGCGAGTGCAGCCCGCGCAGCTCCAGCACACCCTCGTCGAGGATCCGGGCGGCCGCCTCGAACGCTGCGCCGCCGGCCAGCGAGAAGCCGAACTTCTGGTCCTCGTGGGCGGTGGCGATGAACTCGTGGGTGTGCGCCTCGACCCCGACGGTGACCCGGACCAGCACCTTCGGCCGGACCTGCCGCTCCCGGGCAAGCGCGGTCAGCCGGTCGATCTCGTCGAACGAGTCGACGATGATCCGGCCCACCCCGGCGTCGAGGGCCCGGGTCAGCTCGGCGACGCTCTTGTTGTTGCCGTGCAGGCCGATCCGCTCCGGCGGCATCCCGGCCGACAGCGCGACGGCCAGCTCACCGCCGGTGCAGACGTCCAGGTGCAGGCCCTCCTCGGCGATGATGCGCACCACCGCCCGGCACAGGAACGCCTTGCCGGCGTAGTAGACGTCCTGGCCGGCGAAGGCGGCCCGGAAGTCGCGGCAGCGGGCCCGCAGGTCGTCCTCGTCGAGCAGGTACGCCGGGGTGCCGTACTCGGCGGCCAGGTCCCGCACGTCCCGGCCGCCGACGGTGATCGACCCGGCGTCCGCCCGGGTCACCGTCCGCGGCCACAGCTGCGGCAGCAGGGTGTTGACGTCATCCGGGGTACGCAGCCAGCCCGGCCCCCGGCTGCCGAGGTCACCGTGCAGGGCCCCGGCCTCGTGTGCGCGCACGGCGCTACCGTCCTTCGTCGTGGATGGATCTGGGTCTGGGTACGTCGGCCGGGGTCACATCCGCTCGGGCGCCGAGACGCCGAGCAGGTCCAGGCCGTTGGCGATCACCGTACGGGTGGCGTCGTTGAGCCACAGCCGGGCCCGGTGCCGGTCGGTGATCTCCTCGTCGCCGAGCGGCATGATCCGGCACTTGTCGTAGAACCGGTGGTACGCCCCGGCCAGCTCCTCAAGGTAGCGGGCGATCCGGTGCGGCTCACGCAGCTCAGCGGCGGAGGCGACCACGGCGGGGAACTCGCCGAGCGCCTTGAGCAGCTCGTTCTCCTTCTCATGGTCGAGCAGCTCGGGCCGGAAGTCGTCCGGCCCGCCCCGCTGCAGCCCTACCTCGGCCGCGTTGCGGGCCACACTGGCGGTCCGAGCGGCGACGTACTGCACGTAGAAGACCGGGTTGTCGTTCTTGGCCCGGGTCCACCGCTCCACGTCGATGTCGATCGGCGAGTCGGACGAGTAGCGGGCCAGTGCGTACCGGGCGGCGTCGACGCCGATCGCCTCGACCAGGTCCTCCAGGGTGACCACGGTGCCGGCCCGCTTGGACATCCGCACCGGCGTCCCCTCGCGCACCAGGTTCACCAGCTGCCCGATCAGGATCTCCAGGGTCTGATCCGGGTCGTCGCCGAAGCAGGCCGCCATCGCCCGCAGCCGGCCGATGTAGCCGTGGTGGTCGGCACCGAGCATGATCACGACCTGGTCGAAGCCGCGCTCCCGCTTGTCCAGGTAGTAGGCGCAGTCGGCGGCGAAGTAGGTCCATTCGCCGTTGGACTTGCGCAGCACCCGGTCCTTGTCGTCGCCGAAGTCGGTGCTGCGCAGCCAGGTCGCGCCGTCGCGCTGGTAGGTGCGCCCCTGCTCGCCCAGCCGGGTCAACGCCAGCTCCAGCTCGCCCCGGGCGTGCAGGTCCTTCTCGTTGAAGTACGTGTCGAAGTGCACCCCGAACCCGGCCAGCGACGCCTTGATCTCGTCGAACATCAACGCCACGCCCTCGACCCGGAACAGCTCCCGGGCGGCGTCGTCGTCGAGGTCACGGACCTCGGGGTGTTTGGCGGCCACGGCACCGGCGATGTCGGCGATGTACGCCCCGCCGTACCCGTCCTCGGGCGCCGCCTCGCCCCGCGCGGCGGCGAGCAGCGAGTTGGCGAACCGGTCGATCTGGGAGCCGGCGTCGTTGAAGTAGTACTCGGTGCCGACGTCGGCCCCGGTGGCCCGCAGGATCCGGGCGAGCGCGTCACCGACGGCCGCCCAGCGGGTGCCACCGAGGTGCACCGGGCCGGTCGGATTGGCCGAGACGAACTCCAGGTTGAGCCGGCGGCCGGTCAGGCGGGTGCTGTGGCCGTACTCCCGGCCGGCCAGGACCACGGTGCGGGCCAGCGCCCCGGCGGCGGCCGAGTCGAGTCGGATGTTCAGGAAGCCCGGCCCGGCGATCTCCACCGAGGCGATCCCGTCGGCCTCGCTGAGCGCGGCGGCCAGCGCGGCGGCCAGCTCACGTGGGGCGGTGCCGACTCGCTTCGCCAGTTGCAACGCCAGGTTCGAGGCGTAGTCGCCGTGGTCTGGGTTGCGCGGACGCTCGACGGTGACCACGTCGGGGAGTAAAGATAGATCGAGGTCACGGTCGACGAAGACCGACCGGGCCGCGGCGCGGACGAGCTCAGCGAGATTGGCGGGAGTCACCAAAGCATGTTACCGGGGGTAGACTCGTGGCCTTGGCGGCGACCCTCACCTGCTGTGTCCCCGCTGAATGCCCCTTGACCGACCGACCTGACGAGGCACCACACCATGAGCATCAGCACCCAGGGTGGCGACAACCGCAACCCCTCCGTGGTCAGCACCGGCAAGCCGGCGGCCGGCGGCAAGCCCCGGACCGACGACAAGGCTGCGGGCAAGCCGGCGAAGGGCAAGTCGGCGAGCGGCCGGGGCGGTGGTGCCACGGCCACCCGGACCACCGGCGGCAAGACCAGTGGCAAGGCCGGCAAGGGCGGCCGCAAGCCGGTCAAACCGGTCAAGGTCACCCAGGAGCGCAACTGGGGTCCGATCGCGCTGATGGTCGGCGTCGGGGTACTGGCCACCGCGATCATCGGGTACGGGGCCTACGCGGTCTCCCAGGAGGCCCGGTCGTGGCAGGACCGCGCCTCGGAGATCACCGACCTGGTCAACTACCGGGAGGCCAACCCGGCGGCGCTGGACCCGATGGCCGGCAAGCAGTCGCACGAGTGGGGCCCGCTGGAGTACGAGATCCAGCCGCCGGTCGGCAGCAGCCACAACCCGAACTGGCAGAACTGCATGGGCGACGTCTACGACGCGCCGATCGCCAACGAGCACGCCGTGCACAGCCTGGAGCACGGCGCGGTCTGGCTCACCTACCAGGAAGGTCTGCCCGCCGACCAGGTCGAGACGCTGGCCAGCAAGATCCAGGGCAACGAATTCACCTTGATGAGCCCGTTCGAGGGCCTGGAGTCGGCGGTCTCGCTGCAGGCGTGGGGCTACCAGTTGGCCGTCGACGACGTCAACGACCCACGGATCGACGAGTTCATCCGGGCGTTGCGGCAGAACGCCACCGTCGAGCCGGGCGCCACCTGCTCGGGTGGGATCACCGCCACCGGCACCACCCCGCGTGACATCGGCGCCCAGGAGCAGCAGATGGACGGCGGCGCCGGGTCGTGACCACCAGGACGGAGACGGACGCGATGGCCGACACCGGGCGGGGGCCCGTCGACGGGCCGGCGACGCAGGACCGGCCGGCCTACCCGGCCGGCGGGGATCCGACCGATCCGCCGACGCCCGGTGGCGATGCGGCCGAAACCAGCCGCCGTGGCCGGTTCGGCACCGCGTGGCTGGCCGCAGCCGTCGTGGTCGGTCTCCTGCTCGGGTACGCCGCCGGCCTGCTCACCCCCGGTCTGCTGCGTCCCGGCGACGCCTCGCCGGAGGCCGGGTTCGCCCGGGACATGTCGACCCACCACGCGCAGGCCGTGGAGATGTCGATGATCGTGCTGGAGCGCAGCGAGAACCCGGCGGTGCGGACCCTCGCCAGCGACATCGCGCTGACCCAGCAGAGCCAGATCGGCATGATGCAGACCTGGCTACGTGAGTGGGGCCTGGAGCCGACCGGCACCCAGCCCCGGATGGACTGGATGGAAACCACCGGCGAGTGGGCGGTGGTCGACGGTCTGATGCCGGGGATGGCCACCGACGCGCAGCGGGCCGAGCTGAGGGCGGCCACCGGTGCCGAGGTGGACCGGCTGTACCTGTCGCTGATGCTCACCCACCACCTGGGCGGCATTCACATGGCCGACGGGGTGCTCGAGCTCTCCGACGACGAGGATGTGCGCTGGCTGGCCGAGTCGATGGTGAGCGGCCAGCAGAAGGAGATCGAGCTGATCCGTACCCTGCAGTCCCAGGTCGGCGGCTGACACCGCACCGCCCGACGGCGGCCCTGTGCTTACCGGCACCGCCCCGCCCGTCCCGGTCTCTGCCGGGGCGGGCGGCGTCGTATCCGCCTTTATCCCGTGGTACCCCGCCACCTCCAGCCTTGCCCGTTCCATGCCGCTATACCATGACTTCGCATACTTTGCCGGACTCTACCGTCTCAGACGTTTTCTAGGCACATATCGCTACCGTCCTGATACAGCCTCGTTGGTCCTAGCGTGGGGGCACTTCTTAGCGATACTCGGAGATCGATCACGAGCTGGTGCCGACGGCACACGCTCGGCGGTGACGGCGCGGTGGCGGCCCGCCGTCGCGGATCACCCACCGGTGACGCTGGCGGGCTGACACCGGAGCAGGAACTCGACCTGATCGGCCTGTTGCGGGGCCGATGGCCGGAGGACCACGCGCTGGACGACGAGCTGTGGAGCCGTCGTACGGTCGCGACGCTGATCGAGCGACGGTTCGGGCTGACGCTGAGCCCGGCCGACGTCGGCCACTACCTGGACGCATGGGGGCTGGCGCCCCGGCGGCCGGAGGAACGCGCCTGCGGGCTCTGCGTCGACGCGGTCAACGAGTGGGTGGAGCGGGTCTACCCGACGGTGCTGCGCGCGGCCCGGGAGCACCGGACGGACCTGTGGTGGCTCGGTCGGACCCGGTTGCACGGCACCACCCCGGCTGCGGACGTGCTGTCGGCCGCCTCGGTACGCGGCCAGATCCGGTTCATGATCCTGACGCCGTCGAT
This sequence comes from Micromonospora sp. ABR4_055, assembly GCF_056160425.1. Lineage (NCBI taxonomy): Bacteria > Bacillati > Actinomycetota > Actinomycetes > Micromonosporales > Micromonosporaceae > Micromonospora > Micromonospora sp. ABR4_055. The sequence goes on along the minus strand of NZ_JBSWXD010000055.1, from coordinate 26,033 downwards.
CGATCCGCCGCTGCCGCGCGAGTTCCTGCTGCGGCTGTGCGGACCGGACCGGCGCGGGGCGCATCTCGTGGTGGATGGCTCCTGGGCCAGCTCCGAACTGCCCCGCCGGTTGCCCCGGAGCATCGTCACACACCTGCTGCCCAGCTGCGCCCGCCCGGCCCGGTCGGCCTGAGCAACTCCGGCGTCGCGGCCGGCGACCGGACCACCGCGCCGGCCGGGACCGGACACGGCGGATACCGATTCGGCGACCCGGTGCTGGGTTTGCTAATCTTCCTGGGTCGCTGAGCCCCCGTAGCTCAGGGGATAGAGCACCGCCCTCCGGAGGCGGGAGCGCAGGTTCGAATCCTGCCGGGGGCACACTTGCTGAAGAACCCTCGACCTGCACGACAAGGCCGCTGACCAGGGCGATTCCAGTCAGCGGCCTTCATTGTCTGTCATACTGTGTCCGGCCGTCACCGGCCCGTGGCGAGCAGCTGTGCCGAATGCCGCCAGCACGCCCAGCCCTGCCGTGGTGGTCGCCCCGTCGAGTGCGCCGCAGCAGATCCAGAGCCTGTTCGCCAGCCGCTGCGTCGATGTGCGCGGACCCGATACGCGGGACGGCGCCCCCGTTGCAGCTGTGGGACTGCATCAACGCACCCCAGCAGCAGTGGCGCCTGTTCTGATGAGAACCAGCTGACCAGCTCTCCGAAGAACCCAGAACTCGACACCGGACGCCAGACGCCGCAATTTTCGCCATCTGCCGATCCCGCCACCCCACCGAAGGTATTTCTGCCCGTCGATTTCTCTCGGTATAGGTATCCGCCCCGCGCGACCGTGACAGTCACGGTCTGCCTTTCACACCCCTACCTCGGGAGGAACCTTGTCCACGCGACTGACGCAACGCGTACGTCGATCAACGCTCACCCTGGTAACCGCTGCCGCCGTAGCGCTGCTGCTGCCGGTCAGCTCGGCCACGGCGGCGGCACTGGACCGCTCGGCCGGCAGCGGTGCCACCGCCGCACCCGTCGACGTCTTCATGAAGGACCATCCGTCGGACGTCGGAATCCAGCCGCACGGGCTGAACCCGATCTGGGCGAGCCCCGACATCAAGGTCTGCCCCACCGCCGTCGAGTGCGCGACCAGCCAGAACCCGATCGTCGGGCAGACCAACTACATCTTCATCAAGCTGCGCAACCCCGGACCGTACGGTTCCGGCGGCATGGAGCAGGGTGAGATCCACGTCTACCGGACCACGCCGGGTGGCGGCGCGACCTGGCCCACCCACTGGACCGAGATCGGCTGGATGTCGGTGCCGGTCTACGCCGGTGTCACCACCGTCACCATTCCCTGGAACGGTGTCCCCGGCCCGGGGCACTTCTGTCTGCTCGCCCGCTGGGTCTCCCCCAACGACCCGATGGCCTTCGAAGGTCCGAGCAACAGTGTGAACACCCGGAACAACAACAACATCGCCTGGCGCAACGTCGACTCGGTGGCGCTGTCGACCAGCGGGCAGACCGAGGTCCGGCCATTCGCGATCGGCAACGTCCTGCGGGAGCCGACCCGCAACAGCGTGGTCTTCAGCGCGGAAGGTGCACCACTGCAGGCCGCTGGCGGGCGGCTCGTGGTGGATCTCGGGCCGACGTTGTTCGCCCGCTGGGTCGAGGGCGGCATGGCCGGCAAGGGCATCCGGGAGGCGGGCCGTAACCGGGTCGAGATCGTCGAACCGGGCCAGGCCAGTCTGGACAACCTGATGCTCCGGGGCAACGAGCGGCTGACCATGCGACTGCTGTTCACCGCCACCAACCCGGTCGATAAGCCGATCGCCGTACTGGTGACGCAGTTCGGCCCGGACGTCGACGGCTCCGACCGGGCCGACCTGGGTGGTGTGCGCTACGACGTGACCGTCAGCAAGCAGGACCGTTAGCCACCTCGCAGGGCAGGGACGGAGGTGGCGTCCGGGACCCGTGACCTCCGTCCCGACGAGGTTCCGGATCTGCTGGCTCAGCGAAGACTGACCCAGCAGGTCCGGACCTTGTACGTCGCGGTGCTGGCCCGCAGCTGCACCGGGCCGGTCGGCGGTACGCCCATCGAGAAGAACCCGGCCTCGTCCACCTGGACGTCCTCGTACTGCCCGGCGGCCGACCGGGCGCTGAGCCGGCCCGTCGCGGCCGGAGAGAGCTGCCCCACCACCCCGGTCGCGGTGACCTCGATGGCGAGGACCACCGGGCCGGAACGGAAGGTCAGCGTCCGGTCGGTACCGCCGGACCGGGTCGATCCGGCCGGATCGAGGTCACAGGCCGAGTCGAAGACCAGCTCGGCGACCGCCAGCTCGGCGTCGACGGTCCGCCAGCTGAACGCGGCCAGTGCCGCGGCCAGGAAGTGCTCCGGTACCGGTCCGGAGTCGCGCAGGGCGGCACCCAGCTCGATCAGCAGCTCGTCGTCACTGTTTGGTGGCCACTGCCGCATCACGTTCACCTCCGTTCCCCTGCTGCCCCCCGGGCGGGCCGATCCTGACGTACGGGGCGAGGGCTGGGCAGTTGCGCAGCTTCGCCAAGCATCGGGCCTGGGTCGGGCCGACACTTCCAGTGGGCATGCCGAGTTGCTCGCCGATCTCACGGTAGCTGGCCGGCGGGTCGGCGACGAGTAGCGTGAGTAGTTCCCGGCAGCGCGGCGGCAACTCGGCGAGCGCGTCACGCAGCGCCTGGCACCGCTCGTCCCGGAGCAGATCCTCGTCGGGCGTCGTCGGGTCGACCAGCCGGAAGACACCGACATGCGCGTCGGTCGACTCGTCGTACGGGTCGAACGGCTGCGTACGCCGGCCGAGCCGCAGCATTCGGTGACACTCCCGTCGGGTGGTGGTCACCAGCCACGCGGGCAGAGCGTGTGCCTCGCGCAGCCGGCCGAGGTGCTCGACCAGCCGCAGCCAGACGGTCTGGTTGACGTCGGCGGCGTCGGCGTGGTCGAGCCCGTGGCTGCGGATCACCGCCGCTACCAGCGGGCCGTACCGGTGGACCAGCGCGGACCAGGCGGTCTCGTCGCCGGCGGCGGCAGCGGAAACCAGGTCGGGGACGGTAGCCGGCGCTGGGTCGGTAGCCGGTGCTGGGTCGGTAGCCGGTGCTGGGTCGGTAGCCGGTGCTGGGTCGGTAGCCGGCGGTGGGTCGGGGACGGCGTCGGGGCTGCTCATTCGACCAGCACGCCGTAGTCGGGGTGCCAGGCCGGGCCGGAGGTCAGCACCGCCGCGGCGGCCGCCGCGTCCAGCCCGGTGCCGGTCATCAGGGCGGCGAGCCGACCGGAGACGTGGCCGGTGGCGAAGGAGGTGCCGGCCCAGGCGGCGAAGCCGTCGAAGTGCAGCACCGGCTGGCCGGGCAGGACCATCTCCCCGTCGACGTACGTGCTGGTGCGGTCGCCGTACGCGCTGGCGTCCACCCACGAGCCGTAGTTGCTGTAGTCAGCCGGCACCGGGACGCCGTCGGTCGCGTCGAGGGCGGCGACGGCCAGCACACCCGGCAGCGCCGCCGGCCAGGACGGACGGCGGGTGCCGGCGTTGCCGGCGGCGGCGACCACCGCCGTCGTCTTGGGCAGCGCGGCGACGGCGTTGGCCAGCGGCAACGGCGGCTGGTCGTGCTGCGTGAAGTAGCCGAGGGAGAGGTTGATGACCGACACCTGCGGACCGAGCCGGCCGATCGCGGCGATCAGGCTCTCCTCGTCGCCGATGCCGTTGGCGTCCAGTGCCGACTCCGGGTCGACCCGTACACCGGGGGCAGCCTGCCGTACGACACCGGCGACGAAGGTGCCGTGCCCGCCCTGCAGGGCCAGTTGGGTGCCGCCGAGGTACAGCGGGTCCTCGTCGTCGGGCTCCGGCAGGTAGCTGCCGCCGAGCCAGTCCGGGTGCACGTCGCCGGCGAGCCGCCAGATGCCGGTGTCGCAGACACCGACCGTGACGTCGGCCCCTTCACCGAGCCGGGCCGGATCCGGCGGTGGAAGCGCGGCCGCTACCCGTGGTGGCCCGCCGGGGTTGCCCATGATGTTGCCGAAGCCGAGCAGGACGTGGTGCGGCTGCACCTGCGGGGCCCGCCCGCCGGGCCACTGGCGCGGGTCGCGGAGCTTGTCGACCACGGCCGGGACGTCGGTCTCCCGGTCGAAGCACAGCCGGCCGACTTGGGCGAACCCGTCGTCCTCGGTGACCTGGTGGCCATCGGCGCGCAGCCGGGCCGTCACCCGCTCGACGTCGGCCGGGGCGACCAGTAGCTGCCGGGGACGGTAGAGGAACTCCTTGCCGGCTGCCGCGGTGTACCGCCGTACCGCCGGGTGGGCGGCCAGGATCTCCAGGAACGCCCGTTGGTAGCTCTGGTCGAGGGACCGGTCGGCGGGCCCTGGCGCGCCGGCCTGGCCGGTCGGGTGCGACCAGTTGGTCGCCGGGCCGAGGGGCAGCAGCGCGGCCGCCAGCGCGGACCACCCCATCAGCTGCCGGCGGGAGACCTGCCCGGGGAGACCCGGCACGGGGTGACGGTGGTCGGACGACACCTGACCCTCCAAGCGGGTGGGAGACGGGGCCGGCACCACGAGGGCGACCACAGAAGGTTACGGGACCGACACGATTATTTCAAAGGATAGTTATGTGTCAATTAAATGACTGGCGCCCGGGTGCCGCCGTTGACCCGGGGTGCACGGGTGGGGAATTCTCTGTCTCGTGACCGAACGCACCGATTCCGGTGTCGACCTGGCACAGCGGGCCCTGGACACCGTCCAGCGCTACCCACACGAGGCCATCTCGATCGCCCACCGGGTGCTTGCCGACGCGCCGGACGCCCGCGCCCGATCCACTGCGGAACGCGCCATCGGCCTGGCGTTACGCGAGCTCAACGACCTAACCGGCGCGGCACGCCACCTGCACCGGGCGGTGCGGGCTGGGGACGACGCCCGGCTTCGGGCGCTGGCCCGGATGAGCCTCGGCTACGTCCTGGCCAGCGCCGGCCGGACCACTGCCGCGCTGCGGGTCGTCACCCTGGCCCTGCCGCAGCTGACCGGCGCCGACGCCGGCCGGGCCCGGATGCAGCGCGGCGTGGTGCTGCACTACCGGGGCCGGTTCGACGAGGCGGTCCGCGACTACGACCAGGCGGTGGAGATCGGCCGCCGTGAGGGCGACCTCCTGCTGGAGGCGCGCGCCCGCAACAACCGGGGGCTGCTCAACGCCCACCTCAACGCCCATCTCGATGCCGACACCGACGACGACCTGAACCGCGCCGCGGCCATCTTCAGTCAGCTCGGGCTGGACCTGGCCGCCGCCGACGCCCGGTGGAACAGCGGCATCGCCACCGGGCAACGCGGCGACGTGGCCGGCGCGCTGCACTGCTTCGCCGAGGTCGACAACGAGTACCGCCGGCTCGCAGTGCCCCGCCCCGCGCTGCTGCTGGACCGCTTCGAGCTGTTGCTGTCCGTACCGCTGATCGACGAGGCGGTCACGGTGGCCGAGACCGCCGTGACCGAGCTGCGCCGGCTCGGGATGGCCTCGGACCTGGCCGAGGCGCTGCTCGCCCAGGCGCGGGCCGCGCTGCTCGCCGGCGACCTGGCCACCGCGGCCGACACCGCCGGGGCGGCACGTAGCCGGTTCCGACGGCAGGGCCGGCGGGCCTGGGCCACCCTCGCCCGACACGTCGAGCTGCGGGCCGGGTACGCCCGGGGCACCCGGTCCCCCGCGCTGCTCGCCGCGATGATCCGTACCGCCGACCAGCTCGACGCCACCGGCTGGCCCGGACCCGCCCTCACCAGCAGGATCGAGGCCGCCCGGCTGGCCACCACGCTGGGCCGGCACAGCCGGGCGGTCGAACTGATGGAGGTCGCCGCGGACGCCCGGCGGCGGGGCACCGCACCCCGCCGCGCCCAGGGGTGGTACGCCCTGGCGTTGCGCCACCGGCTGGCCGGCGACGAGTCCGGGGCGGCCCGTGCGCTGCGCCACGGTCTAGCGGTACTCGACGGACACCGCGCCTCGCTCGGCGCGACCGAACTGCGGGCCAACAGCGGGACGTACGGTAAGGAGCTGGCCGCCGAAGGCCTGGACATCGCCATCCAGCGGGGCGCACCGGCGCAGGTGTTCACCTGGGCGGAACGGTGGCGGGCCAACGCGCTACGGATGCGGCGGGTCTCACCGCCACCGGATCCGGACCTGGCCACCGCGCTGACCGAGCTGCGGATGGTCAGCGCGGCACTCGAGGACGCGTTGTTGGCCGGCAACCCGGTGCAGACGCTACGCGGCAGTCAGGCCCGGCTGGAGCAGCGGATCCGGGAGCTGGCCCGAGGGGTCAACGGTGGCGGCGAACTGCTCGCGCCGCCCGGGGTCACCGACCTCGCTGCGGCGCTCGGCGCCGCCGTACTGCTGGAACTGGTGGCGCACGGCGAGCGGCTGCTCGCGGTGCTGGTCCACGACGGCCGACCGACGCTGCACGACCTCGGGTCGTTGACCGACGCGGTACGGGTGGCCCGGCTGCACCGGTTCGGGTTGCGCCGGCTGGTCACCACCGGCGACAGCGCCGACGCCCGGACCGGGGTACGGCACACTGCCGGCGCACTGGACCGGCAACTGTTCGATCCGGTACGCGACCTGATCGCCGACCGTCCGCTGGTGATCGTGCCGATCGGCGACCTGCACGCCGTACCGTGGTCGGGTCTGCCGACCTGTGCGGGCCGGGCGGTGACGGTGGCGCCATCGGCGACGGCGTGGCTGCGGTCCGCCGGCCGGCGGTCCGGCGGGGTGGATCCGCAGCCGGCCGGCGGACCGGCGGCTGGGGCGCAGCCGGCCGGCGGGCCGGCGGTGCTGGTGGCCGGGCCGCGACTACCGGCTGCCGAGACCGAGGTACGGCAGCTCAGCGCGGTGCTGCCCGGCTCCCGCACGCTCACCGGGGCCGCTGCCACCGCCGACGCGGTAACCGGGGCACTCAACGGCGCGCGACTGGCCCACATCGCCGCGCACGGGCGGTTCCGGGCGGACAACCCGCTGTTCTCCACACTGGAGCTGGCAGACGGACCATTGACCGCGTACGAACTGGAGCGGATCATCAGTCCGCCCGGTTGCGTGGTGTTGTCGGCCTGTGATTCCGGGCTGGCCGGGGTCCGCCCCGGCGACGAGGTGATGGGCTTCACCGCGGTGCTGCTGGCGCTGGGCGCCCGCTGTCTGATCGCGACGGTGCTGCCGGTGCCGGGCGAGCTGACCACCGCGCTGATGCTGGAGTTGCACCGCGAGATGCTGGCCGGGCATGCTCCGGCGGTGGCGCTGGCCCGGGCACAGCGGGCGTTCGCCGCGGACCCGGACGGTGCGGTCGGGGCCCGGCATGCGACGGCCGCCGCGTTCGTCTGCTTCGGCGCCGGTTGAGCCCAGGTGCAGTCGGCCGCTCCGCCGTTGGCGTTGTCGAGGGGCCGCAGAATCCGCCTGCCACCGTACCGGACCTCCGGTTAGCTGACGAGCGACGACGCTGGCCGACCCCGCCGGGCCCGCTGTCACCACCCTGGAAGCAATAGCCCGGGCGGGCGAGGTCGGTGAGCTGTCCGTGGTCGATCTGAACTACCCGTTCACTGCGGGAGTCGGTCTGTCCGAGGTGAAGGACGCGCTTGCCGAGGCCGGCCTGGCCGCCATCGGCATCACGCCGGAGATCTACCTGCGCAGGTTCAGCAAGGGCGCCTTCACCAACCCGGACCCGGCGGTACGGTCCACCGCGCTCGACCTCATGCACGAGGCGGCCGGAGTCGTCCGCGAGCTCGGCGCCGACTACGTCAAGATCTGGCCTGGTCAGGACGGCTGGGACTACCCGTTCCAGGTGGACCACCGGCAGCTCTGGGCACTGGCCGTCGACGGCATGCGCGAGCTCGCTGGCGCTCATCCCGACCTGAAGTTCGCCATCGAGTACAAGCCACGCGAGCCCCGGGTGCACATGACCTGGGACTCCGCCGCCCGTTCGCTGCTGGGCATCCAGCAGATCGGCTTGGACAACGTCGGGGTCCTGCTCGACTTCGGTCACTCACTGTACGGCGGAGAATCGCCCGCCGACGCCGCTCAGCTGCTCATCGACCACGGCCGGCTCTACGGGATGGACGTCAACGACAACCTCCGCGGCTGGGACGACGACCTGGTGGTCGGCACCGTTCACCTCACCGAGATCTTCGAGTTCTTCTACACCCTGCGGGTGAACAACTGGGAAGGCGTCTGGCAGCTCGACCAGTTCCCATTCCGGGAGGACAGCGTCGAGGCGGCCCGGCTGTCCATCCGCTTCCTCAAAGCGGTGCACCGAGGTCTGGACCTGCTCGACATTCAGGCACTACGCGAGGCGCAGCACCGCCAGGACGCACTCACCGCGCAACGCCTGGTGCAGGACGCCCTGTTGCGATCGATGGCGGTAGACCGATGAACGCGGCACCGGTCGCTGCCCCCGACAACTCGGCGCTGCCGGTTCTCGGTCGGATCGGCCCCGGGGCCGGCCGGGAAGCGATCATCGCGCACATCCGGGAAGGCGCCCGGCTCATCCGGCGACGCGACATCAGCATGATCAACGCGGCCGGGCTGGGGCATGTCGGTGGCGAGTTCAGTGTCATCGACATCCTGGCCACCCTCTATCTGCACGTGCTGGAGATCTCCGCAGACCGACTGGATGATCCCGAGCGAGATCGGCTCATCCTGTCCAAGGGTCACGCGGCCGGCGCACTCTACGCCACGCTGGCCGCCGCCGGTCTGCTCGACCCTGTCGCCCTGGACACGTTCCTGCAGCCGCTGTCGAAGCTCAACGGACATCCCGACCGGACCAAGGTCCGCGGTGTCGAGGCCAACACCGGCCCGCTCGGGCACGGTCTGCCGATCGCGGTCGGCACCGCCCTGGCCGGCAAGCTCGACGGTTCCCGTCGACGCACCTTCGTCGTCCTCGGCGACGGCGAGTTGCAGGAAGGCTCCAACTGGGAGGCGATGATGGCCGCCGCACACCACCGGTTGGAGCGCCTCACCGCGATTGTCGACCGCAACCGGCTGCAGCAGGGTGCCCGGGTCGCCGACACCAACGAGCTGGAGCCGCTCGCGGACAAGATCCGTGCGTTCGGTTGGCAGCCGGTCGAGGTAGACGGACACGACCACGGCGCGCTGCTCGACGTGCTCACCCGCGCCCCGGCCGACGGCAAACCCACGTTCGTGATCGCCCACACGGTGAAGGGCCATCCGATCACCTTTATGAGCGACGAGGTCGCCTGGCACCACAAGGTCCCCGACGCCGACCAGGTTGCCACCGCCCTCGCTGAGTTGGAGACAGAGTGAGCGCCTTGACGACCGATCAGGTCCTGCACGACTGCCGCGACGCCTACGCGGCGACCCTCGTCGAGCTCGCAGCAACCGATCCACGGATCGTCGCGGTGGTCAACGACTCGGTGGGTTCCAGCAAGCTGAGCGAGTTCGGCAGCAGATTTCCTGACCGGCTGATCAACGTCGGCATCGCCGAGCAGGACATGGTGGGCGTTGCCGCCGGCCTGGCCAACGGCGGGAAGATACCATTCGTCTCGGCCGCCTCGTGCTTCCTCACCGCCCGCGCGCTCGAGCAGATCAAGGTCGACGCCGCGTACTCCAACCACAACCTGAACCTGTGCGGGATGAGCCCGGGCATGGCGTACGGCGAACTGGGACCCACCCACCACTCGATCGAGGACCTGGCCTGGCTCCGTGCCATACCCAATCTCACGGTCATCGTGCCCAGCGACCCCGCCGAGACCGGACAGGCGGTCCGCTGGGCGGCCGGACATCCCGGGCCGGTCTTCATCCGGGTCAGTCGGATGGGAGTCGCTGCGGTCAACGCCGAGAACTACCGCTTCGTGGCCGGGCAGGCGGTCCGGCTCCGCGAAGGAACCGACGTCACGATCATCGCCAACGGAACCGTCGTGTCCGCGGCGATGGAGTCCGCCGGCCTGCTGAGTCGGCTTGACATCGAGGCTCGGGTGCTGTCGATGCCGACCGTCAAGCCGCTCGACGTCGACGCCGTCGTCGCGGCGGCACGGGACACCGGCGCGATCGTCACCGTCGAAGAGGCGCTGACCACGGGTGGCCTGGGCGGAGCGGTCGCGGAGACCGTTGTGCAGCACCATCCGGTTCCGGTCAGGTTCGTCGGCGTCCCCGGCGTGTTCGCGCCCACCGGTTCGGCCCGGTGGCTGCTGGAGCACTTCGGGATCTCTCCCGCCGGCATCGTCGACGCGGCCCACCGGGCGCTTCGACGCTGACCCGCACGGGGTTCCGAGTGTTCTGCGCGTGCGTCTGCCGACCGGAAGGCGGGCGCTACGATCGGCAGGGATCGGCCAACCGGCCCTCGGGCAAGTGCCAGAGGGTAGCCACCAAGCCGCAGCTGAGGAGGATGTCGTCGGCACGAAACCACGAGCGGCATACAGCGACGACCAGGTTCGGCTTGTCGCGAAGGTCGCCCGCATGTACCACGAACGAAACATGCGGCAGACCAGCATCGCCGATGAGTTGCACATCTCGCAGGCACGTGTGTCCAGGCTGCTCAAACGAGCCACTGAGATTGGCATCGTCCGGACGATCGTGTCGCTGCCGGCCGGTGTCCACACCGACTTGGAGGAGGCTGTCGAGCAGCAGTACGACCTGCATGAGGCCGTGGTGGTCGATGCCTCGAGTGTGGATGACCTGCTCCCAGCTCTGGGCGCGGCGGCAGCCGACTACCTGGAGACCACCCTCACCGGCGGTGACCGGGTCGGCATCTCCTCGTGGAGCGCGACTCTGCTGGCCGCTGTCGAACGGATGCGTCCGTCCCGCGCCCGCGTCGTTGATCAGGTCGTCCAGATCGTCGGTGGCGTCGGGAATCCTCGCGTGCAGGTACGCGCAAACCTGCTGATGAGCCGATTCGCGGCGATGACCGGAGCCGAGCCACTTTTCATGCCGGCGCCGGCGATGCTCGGCACCGAGGCTGCTCGCGAGGCGTTGTTGCGGGATCCCACTGTCGCGGAAGTGCTGCAGACCTGGCCGAAGCTGACGATGGCACTGGTCGGCATCGGCAGCCTCGAGCCCTCGCCACTGCTACTCGAGAGCGGCAACGCCCTCGCGGAGCCTGACCAGGCGGCCCTACGCGCCGGCGGTGCCGTAGGGGATGTCTGTCTGCGGTTCTACGACGCCGTAGGTCAGGCCGTGCACACCCCGCTCGGCGACCGAATCCTTGGCATCAGTCCCACAGAGTTGCAGACGATTCCCCGGAGAGTCGCCGTCGCTGGCGGGAGGAACAAGCTCGCCGCCATCCGCGGCGCGCTGCTCGGCAAGCACGTCAATGTGCTCATCACCGACCTCACGGTCGCCCAGCTTCTGGTTGACACCCCAGATCGACCTACTTCCCGGTAGCTCATTCGATTTTGTTTCGCCGAGGCCAGCGAAACTGGTAAGTCTGGCAGGTCGACAAGATTGCCTACCGCCGCAGTCAACCGATGTCGCACCCTCGTCGAGCGGGTATTCATAACCGACTTTCCTTGCAGCGCCCGGCCCCTACTGGCATGATGAGGTGTGGACAACACGCGCCGGGAGCCCAGAAGCGCTGATGTTCCGTGGCCGAGGGCAACGGCGACGGACGCACCCGTCCCTCGACGACGTAGCTGAGGGCAAAGGCCAGCAGTAGCACGCCGGCCACCCGGCGAAAAGCAGGCCCACGCCCTCAGCTACGCCCATCGCGGCGTCGCGCGGTCACCGCAACGACGCTCGCTGTCGCATGCGCAGCGCCCACTGGAAAGCGTCAGCCCGGCCGAGCACCCACAAACACCGACGCCAATCAAGGCGAAACAGCGCGCCCAACGGGCATAGAATAGATATTCAGTGACGACTACCCTTGCAGTCGCGATTCACATCTGCGACGATGAATGTATATATGGCTTTCGGGAGACCGGGGACGCTGCTCGTTCTGTGGCCGAGGGCAACGGCCGCGGAGACTTTCGTCCTTCATACCCGCAGCTGGGGCGACAGCCGGCGAGATGTCCATTCACATTCTGGCAGCAATGCGCTCAGCTCAGGTCCAGCTGCGCTGTTCGCCGCCCGTTCTCCTGATTAGGGTGGCAGAGAGGAAGCCCGATGAGGCTTGCCCACCACAAGAGAACTCGACTGTCCGGACTCCGACGTAGCGCGCTGGCCGCGACCGCGCTCGTCGTGGCTTCCACCGCGACAGTCGCCGTCGCCACTCAAGCCAGCGCCGCAGCCGGTTGCCGGGTCAACTACAACATCACCAGCCAGTGGTCCGGCGGCTTCGGCGCGACCATCGACATCACCAACCTCGGCGACCCGATCTCCGGCTGGACACTCCAGTTCACCTTCCCCGCAGGCCAGACAATCACTCAGCTCTGGAACGGCTCGGTCAGCCAGTCCGGCAGCAACGTGACCGTCAGAAACGCCTCGTACAACGGCAACATTCCCACCAACGGCACCGTCAGCCCAGGGTTCAACGGAGCCTGGACCAACAACAACCCGAAACCCACCTCGTTCACCCTGAACGGCACCGTCTGCACCGGCTCCACCACCCCCACCACCGCACCACCCACCACCGCACCACCCACCACCGCACCACCCACCACCGCACCACCCACCACCGCACCACCCACCACCGCACCACCCACTCAGACGGTCTTCGCCATCAACGCTGGCGGCAGCGCCTTCACCAGCTCGGACGGCACCGCCTTCGCTGCCGACACCGGCTTCTCCGGCGGCTCCACCTACACCGTCAGCGACTCCATCAACGGCACTACCGACGACGCTCTCTTCCAGAGCGAACGCTACGGCAACCTCAGCTACTCAGCCGCAGTGCCGAACGGCTACTACACCGTCACCCTCTACTTCGCCGAGGTCTACCACACCGCAGCCGGCCTCCGGAGCTTCGACGTCCTCATGGAGGACACCGAACAGGTCAGCGACCTCGACATCTTCGCCCGAGTCGGCGCGGACACCGCCTATACCACCCAGAGCTCCGTGGCAGTCGGCGACGGCACCATCAACATCCAATTCGTATCCAACGTCGAGAACGCAAAGGTCAACGCCATCAAAGTCGCCCGCGCCAGCAACCCCGGCGACCCAGTGGCCGCCTTCACCATCACCCCGACCAACCCCAAACCGGGCGACACCATCACCGTCGACGCCACCGCATCCTTTGACCTCGACGGCACTATCACTGCCTACCGCACCGACTACGGCAACGGCACCGTCAAGACCGGCGCAGTCACCACCCACCAGTACTCCGCCGCGGGCACCTACACCGTCACCGTCACCGTCACCGACAACGACGGCCGCACCAACTCCCTCGCCAAGTCGGTATCGGTACGAGCCGCGTCCTCGAAGCCGCGGGTCATCAACACGACCGACCTGGGGGCTGACCCGGACGACCTGCAGTCGCTCGTTCGTATGCTGGTGATGGCCAACGAGGTGGACCTGGAAGGCATCATCGGCAGCACCAGTTGCTGGCGGCCGACGCAGAGCTCCTCCAACATGAACAACCTGCTCAATCCCCGACTGAACGCGTACGGCCAGGTACTGTCCAACCTGCAACGGCACGCCGACGGATACCCGAGCCTGTCGTACCTGCAGTCCATCTCGAAGCTGGGTCAGACCGGCTACGGCATGGACGCGGTCGGTTCGGGTAGGGACACCCCCGGCTCGGAGCTGATCATCGCTGCGGTGGACCGGGACGATCCCCGGCCGGTTTGGGTCAACTTCTGGGGTGGCGGCAACACTTTGGCGCAAGCGGTCTGGAAGGTACAGAACACTCGCAGCCAGGCAGAGGTCAACCGGTTCATCAGCAAGCTCCGGGTGTACGACATCCTCGGTCAGGACGATGCTGGCGCGTGGCTGACGAAAAACTACCCGAACCTCGTCTACATCCGCGCAAAGAACCTGGTGTACAGCTGGCAGCCGTCGGACGGTTGGTTGGACTCCAACGTCCAGAACCACGGTCCGCTGGGGGCGCAGTACCCGGACAGGCAGTGGGCGACCGAGGGTGACACCCCGGCGTTCCTGCACCAGATCGCGAACGGGCTGACCGATCCGGACCACGTGGACTGGGGCGGCTTCGGCGGTCGGTTCGGCCCAGCCGAAAGGTCCGCTGTACGTGGTATGTCCTGCAGCGGTCGGCTCGACCACGAGCCGTCGTTCGACCCCTACTACATGTACACCGACGCGTCGGAGGGTGGCAGCTCGATCAACCGGTGGAGCACCGCCATTCACAACGACTTCGCGGCCCGGATGGACTGGAGCATCACCAGCAGCTACTCCGGCGCCAACCACCATCCGATCGCCGTGCTCAACGGTGACACCACCAAGGATGTCCTGGAGATGCCCGCCTCCGCTGGCTCCAGTGTGAACCTCAGCGCAGCCGGCTCCAGCGACCCGGACGGCAACTCGCTGGCGTACACGTGGTCGTACTACGACGAGCCCAGCTCGTACAACGGCAGCGTGTCGATCAGCAACAGCTCTGGCACCTCGGCCACGGTGCAGATCCCGTCGAACGCTGGCGGGCAGAGCATCCACATCATCCTGCAGGTACGTGACAACGGGTCGCCCAACCTGTACTCCTTCCGGCGGATGGTGATCAACGTCCGGTAGGTCGGGTCAGCCGCCGGCCGTGGGGACGGAGCGGCGACCAAGGGGCGCCTCCCAGGCAGGACATTGTTGGACTGCCCGGGAGGCGCCCTGCTTCCTGTGGTCCGACCGGCCAGCACCCCCGCCGCCCATTGATCTGTTTCGTTAGATTGTTCGAAACTTATCGCCGCGACATCCGCGAACTTCGATTGATGTCGCAGCCGTCACCTAGCCGGAAGGGAGAGCCCTGGTGATCATCAGCTCGGGCCGCTCGAAGATCCGTTCGGCGGTCGTCATGCTCTCCACAGCAGCCCTCGCGGTCGCTGGAGCCATGACAGTACTGGCGGGAACCCGCGCCGCCGACGCCGCCGACGGTGCCCTCGCCTTCGCCTCGAATGTCGAGGATGAGGGCGCCGACTGCCTCGTACCCAATCCAGGTTCCTTCAGCCCAGCTCCCGACTTCCAGATCCGGTCCTAAAAATCGACGGTTCGCGGATCACCACCAAGGCCGAGTGGGTATGCCGGCGGGCCGAGATCCGGGAACAGGCCGAACGGTACGTCTACGGTGACAAGCCAGCGAAGCCGGCCACCGTCACCGGCACCATGACCAGTTCCAACATCACGGTGAACGTCTCGCACAACGGCCGCAGCTCCAGCTTCTCGGCCAGCGTCCAACTGCCCAGCGGATCCGGACCCCACCCGGCCGTCATCGTCTACGGCGGTTTCGGCGCGGACACCGCCACCATCCGGTCCGCCGGTGCCGCCGTGATCAGCTTCGACCCGTTCTCCGTCGGCCAGGAAGGCACCGGACGCAGCAACAAGCAGGGTGCCTTCTACAGCATCTACGGCTCGTCCAGCAGCACCGGGCTGCTGATGGCCTGGGCGTGGGGCGTCAGCCGGATCATTGACGTCATCGGATTCCTTCCGTGGATACTCCGGCGTTGCGGCCGGGAGGAAACGGAACTCCTGCGGAGCAGGGCAGGGAAAGCCGATCCGCCGCCGGGGCGGATCGGCGTCCAGGCGCGATCGGATGCGGCAGGCCGTAGTCCGTACCCTCGGGTAGACCGTGCATGTCGACGTGCAGAGGCGATGACCACGAGCCAGCGACGAATCCAACGAAGTACGTGAAATTGGATTCGCCAGCCGGAAGGCAGACACGCTGCTCATAGTCGGACAGATGCCAGGTCGCCTGCGAGGTACCGGCGGCAGGTGCCGCCGATCCCGTGCCGACGGCCGCCGACGCGGTCGATGGACTTATCGCCAAGGTCAGCGCCAAGCCGGTTGCCACTGCGAGCGCCACCTTGACTGAGCGGGTCAATCTCACGATGAGCCTCCTTCGGTGATGCGACCTCGGACGACCTCCAACCCCAGAACCCGGTACACACCCGGTTCGCCGCCCCTCGTGCACGGAGCATCACGTGGATACTCCTCGAACACCACGCACCTCTTGGGTATCCCCTACAACCACACCAGCATCGATGTTGCCGAATCTGTCCACTCGTGCTGAATTGACTCACATCGCCGCAGCGTGGGGGCAACCGCGCTGAGAACGGCCAGCCGGGAGCATCGCAGCGTCGGCAGCGCGGCACCTGGCAGACACCCGTGCCGCACCGCCCGACAGGCTGTCCGTCAGCAACATCCACTCTGGTCTGCCAAGGCATCGGATTCGGCGACGAGGTGAGAAGTAGCCATGGTTCCCCGGGAGAGATTCGCCAGGTGGTACCGAAACCGCTTCGCCTGGGTGGCGGTGATCCTGCTGGCGAGTTCGTTCAGCGTGGTCGTACTGGCCGACTCGGCCGACCCCGACCTGGCACCGGCGGATCTGCGCGGACAGATCATGACCCGGATGCGCGCCACGCTTGAACAGGCGGACCCGGGGCAGCACAACCACGCCGATCACATCGTGCAGGCGGCCGACGGCGACGGACGGGCACCGGCGGTGATCTGCGGGGTCCACGTCTACGGCCACGAGCCGACCGACGTCGACACACTCGCCGACGTACGGACCGTCTACGGCTTCCACCTCTGCGGGGTCGCCGGACCCGACCGCCCCTGGGACGTCGCTCCGAAGCTCGCCGGTCCGGTGATCATGGACCTGTCCACCGAGCCACCCGGTATCCAGGTGGTCGAGGCCACCGCCGAGGTCATGTTCGTCGACCGGCTGCGGCAGATGTTCCCACCGAAGTACGCGGAGCTGGCGATGAAGGAGGCTCTGGCCGAGCCGGAGATGGCCGATCTGCGCCGCCGGTACGACGCCGCAGCCGGACTCTGACCACACCGAACGGAGCGCTGGCGGCGCCGACGGACGTACCGTGGGGGTTGGGGACAAAGGCCCGGCCACCACAGGTGTTCCGCCTCAGGCGGCGGGACCCGCCAACGCGGGAAGCTGATCTCGTCACAGCGAGATACGAGTCGCGGAGGCGACGATGACCACCACCCAGCACACCAGCCACCGGTCGATCGAACGGCCCCTCGAGCGCGCCGAACTCCCCGGCGCGATGCTGACCACCACCGCCGCCCGGGCCATGGCCGTGCTGCGGATCTCCACCGGGTTCGTCTTCCTCTGGGCGTTCCTCGACAAGACCTTCGGCTTCGGCTTCGCCACCCCGGCCGAGCGGGCCTGGGTCAACGGCGGCTCGCCGACCAAGGGCTTCCTCTCCTCGGTCGAGGTCGGCCCGCTGCAGTCGTTCTTCCACTCGATCGCCGGCACCTGGTGGGCCGACACCCTGTTCATGACCGGCCTCGGCGCCATCGGCATCGCGCTGATCGCCGGTATCGGGCTGCGGGTCGCCGCCGCGTCCGGTGCCCTCATGATGGTGTTCATGTGGCTCGCCGAGTTCCCGCTCGACCGCGTCACCGCCAGCGGGGAACCCGCCCACGCCACCAACCCGCTGGTCGACTACCACATCGTCTACGCGGTCGTCTTGGTCGCCCTCGCCGCCGCCTACGCCGGCCACACCTGGGGTCTCGGCCGACTCTGGGCGAAGCTGCCCTTCGTGCAGCGCAACCGCTGGATGATCTGACCTTCCCCTCCCCCGATCGGTGTGTGGGGGGATGGCCCCCCCGCCTGGCCCCCCCCCCCCCCCCCCCCCCCCCCCCCCCCCCCCACCCCCCCCCCCCCCCCCCCCCCCCCCCCCCCCCCCCCCACCGGCGTCTGACGTGCCGCCGACCCTGTCAGGCCAGCAGACTCTCGCCGATCCAGCCGCCGGGCCCGCAGCCGGGCGGAATCGCGAACACCGCCGACCCGATCGGGGTCACCCACTCGTTGAGCAGGTCGTGGTCGGCAAGCCGCTGCTGGATCGGCAGGAACTGGGCGGTGACGTCCGCCTGGTACGCGGCGAAGATCAACCCGCTGTCCGGCGTACCGTCGGGGCCCGGCACCCCGTCGTAGTTGTACGGCCGCCGCAGGATCTTGTACCGGTCGTCGGTGATGTGCGCCCGGGTGACGTGCGAGAAGTCCGGCATGATCGGCAGCCCGACTTCGTTGACCGCGGAGAAGTCCGGTTCGTCGGTCTCCTCCTCACCGGTCAGCGGTGCCCCGCTGTCCAGCCGCCGCCCGATCACCAGCTCCTTGTCGACCCGGCCCAGCTTGTCCCAGGTTTCCATCTCGGTGCGGATCCGGCGCACCACACAGGTGGTGCTGTCGCGCAGCCAGTCCGGACCGTCAGCGGCCCAGACCGCCGTGTCGAACGCGGGCGTGTCAGGGGTCGGGTTCGCCGTACCGTCGATCTGGCCCATGATGTTGCGCTGGGTGTGCGCCTCATGTTCGACCCCCCGCCCCCGGCGGAAGCCCTGCTGCACCCAACGCACCCGGGCGAACGGCCGGGCATCCTTGATCAGCATCCGTTGCGCGTGGGCCACCGTGAGCGGATCGTCGGCGCAGATCTGCAGCAGTAGGTCACCGCCGGACCAGCCGGGTTCCAGCCGGTCGATCGCAAACGCCGGCAGGTCGGCCACCGAATCCGGCCGGCGGTCCGGCACCCCGGCCACCGCGTACAGCCCGGGGCCGAACCCGAACGTCACAGTCAACCGGGCCGGCAGCACCGCCAATTCCGGCTCGGTGTCGGCCAACGGCGCCACGCCCTGGGTCAGCCGGGCCGCATCGTCGGTGAGCAGCCGCAACAGCCGGCCCAGTGCCGGCCGGCCCGTTCCCGTGTTCAAGGTGAACGCGACGAACGAGGCGTACGCCTGTGGCGCGGTCGCCACCCCGGCCTGCCGCGCCCCGTGGAACGGCACCGTCTCCGTACCGAAATCGACCGGTAGCGGCTCGGCGGCGGCCGGGCCGGGGTCGGCCGGTTGCCGGTTGCCGGTTGCTGCCGCGGCGACCGCCGCACCGCTGGCCAACGCTCCGCCGAGCGCGGCGGCGCCGCCGGTGAACAGCAGGCGGCGGTTCACCGCCGGCCGGGCAACGTGTTCCTCAGCAGGCATGCGCTCAGCCGTTGTCCATGTCCATGTCCATGTCCATGTCCATTTCCGAGTCCGGGTCGTAGCTCTCCTCGGCCCCGGCGAAGGGCTTCGCCACCGCGCTGAACTCGTACGTCCCGCCGTCGGCGAACGTCATCGTGAAGGTGATCTCGTCACCGGGCTGAACCGCTTCGGCGATGTCCATCAGCATGATGTGGTCGCCGCCGGGTTCGAGGGTGTGGCTGCCGCCGGCCGGTACGGTGATCCCACCGCCCTTCTCCCGCATCACCATCGCGCCGTCCTGCATCGCCATCTCGTGCAGCTCGATCGGGGAGATCGCGGTCTCGACCGCAGTGACGGTGATGTCGGCGTCGGTGTCGTTGACCAGCACCCCGAAGGCGGCCGTCATGCCCTCGTCGGCGGCTTTCACCCACGGATCCTCGATGACGAGCCCGGCGGTCTGGGTCACCGCCGGGCTGTCCGACGGCGTCGGCTCGGCGGTTGTCGACGCCCCGTCGCCACTGCAGCCGGCGAAGGCGAGCACGACACCGGCGAAGCCGGACAGCGCCGCGAGCCGCCGTGCCCGCTTCCGTACCGAACCAGCCTGGACCGCTGTTGACATGCGCGTTCTCCTCACGAGTGGTATCCGAGTAGTCGGGCCGTGATCCACACCGGTTCCGGAAGTGACCTAGGTCACCCGTCGGCGACGCGCGGCGAAGAACGCCGCCACGGCCGCCCCGACGATCACGAGCGCCACCCCGCCGACCAGGTACGGCCACCGCCCGACGCCACCCGACGGCTCCTCCGGCTGCGCCTGCCCGGGTTCCGCTGCCGCGCTCCCGGTCGCGGCGGCGCTCGCCGTCGCCGCACCGGACGCGGCGGTCAGCGGCGCGTTCACCGCGAACCGGAACGACCCCTGCACCGGGTGGCCGTCCGCCGACACCACCCGGTACGCCACCGTGTAGACGCCGTCCGGCAACGGCTGCACCGGCCGCGCCACAGCCCGCTGCTGATCCACCACCGGGCCCTCCACCGGCACCTGCGCACCACCGGCGTCGCTGACCACGATGGTGGTGAACTCGCCGTTGAGCCGCTCGGTGAACACCAGCTCGATTTCTTCCGGCGCCTGCGTCACCCGGGTGTTCTGCCCGGGCTGCGAACTCACCAGCGCGTTGTGCGCCACAGCCTGCGACGCCGGCAGCAGGACGGCAGCAACGGCGGCGGTGACGGACACTGCCGCGCGCAGGCCCAGCGTGGCGAAGGCGACGCCACGGCGACCACGTACGGACATCTCGGCTGTTGTCGGCACGGATGACACCTCCCTCGGTCAGGGCTTCTGGACCCGGCCCGGAATCGATTGAACATTACTCACGTCGCGACGCTCGCCGCTGGTCGGACAGCTTGCCAGCCCGCACAATGACCTGATGCGCCTGATGTCGTTGCTGCCGTCGGCGACGGAGATCGTCTACGCGCTCGGGCTGGACGACGATCTCGTCGGGGTGACCTTCGAGTGCGACGAGCCGCCGACCGCCCGCCGGGACAAAGCCATCGTGGTCGGTGGCCGCGACACCCGGGGCATGACCCCGGCGGAGATCGACAGCTACGTCAAGGGCCGGATGGCTGCCGGGGACGACCTGTACACGCTGCACGCTGACGCGCTGGCCGGCCTGGCACCGGATCTGATCCTCACCCAGGACCTGTGCCGGGTGTGCGCGCTGCCGTCCGGCCAGGTGTCCAACGCCCTCGACTACCTCGGCTGCCGCGCCGACGTGCTGTCGCTCGACCCGTACACCCTCGACGAGGTGCTCGACACCTTCGTCGCGGTGGGTGAACGTACCGGCGTACCGGATCGGGCCGGCGTGCTGGTCGCCGGCCTGCGCCGCCGGCTCGCGGCGGTGGCCGCCGCAGTCGCCGGCGCCGCCGCGCCCCGGGTGGCGGTGGTGGAGTGGGTCGACCCGCCGTTCACCGCCGGCCACTGGGTGCCCGACCTGGTGTCGGCCGCCGGAGGCAACCCGGTTGCCGCCCGTCCCGGTGCCCGCTCGACGCAGACCACCTGGGACGCCTTCGCCGCCGCCGACCCGGACGTGGTGCTGGTGGCACCGTGTGGCTTCCATCTCGACGGCGCCGCCCAGCAGGCCCGAGTGGTGACGGACCGGATGCCGGGCGTACCGGTGTGGGCGCTCGACGGGGACTCCCTCGTCGTCCGGCCCGGACCGCGGCTGATCGACGGGGTCGAAACCATCGCCGCCGTGCTGCACCCCGACCGGGTGCCGGCCGCGCCGGCCGGCGCGGCCGCCCGCGTCGCCTGATCACGGCCGCCCGCGTCGCCTGATCGGGGATCCAGTGTCGGGCCCACCGGCCGAGCACGCAGGGCTGGGATCGTCGTTGGCTGGGTATGAGTGCCAGTAGCGCAGATTTCAGCCGACCCGAGGAGAACTCGTGACCGACCAGCGACAACGCCCACCGACCACCACCGACGCCGGGGTGCCGGTCGCCAGCGACGAACACTCGCTCACCGTCGGCCCGAACGGCCCGCTGCTGCTGCAGGACCACTACCTGATCGAGCAGATGGCGAACTTCAACCGGGAGCGGATCCCGGAGCGGCAGCCGCACGCCAAGGGCGGCGGCGCGTTCGGCGTGTTCCAGGTGACCGGCGACGTCAGCGCGTACACCCGGGCGGCGGTCTTCCAGCCCGGCACCGAGACCGAGGCGATCGTCCGGTTCTCCACCGTCGCCGGGGAACGGGGCAGCCCGGACACCTGGCGTGACCCGCGCGGCTTCGCCGTGAAGCTGTACACCAGCGACGGCAACCTCGACATCGTCGGCAACAACACGCCAATCTTCTTCATCAAGGACCCGATGAAGTTCCAGCATTTCATCCGGTCGCAGAAACGCCGGGCCGACAACAACCTGCGCGACCACGACATGCAGTGGGACTTCTGGACCCTGTCGCCGGAATCCGCGCACCAGGTCACCTGGTTGATGGGCGACCGGGGCATTCCGCGTACCTGGCGGCACATGAACGGGTACGGCAGCCACACGTACATGTGGATCAACGCGCGGGGCGAGAAGTTCTGGATCAAATACCACTTCAAGACCGACCAGGGCATCG
Source organism: Micromonospora sp. ABR4_055 (assembly GCF_056160425.1). Taxonomy (NCBI): domain Bacteria; kingdom Bacillati; phylum Actinomycetota; class Actinomycetes; order Micromonosporales; family Micromonosporaceae; genus Micromonospora; species Micromonospora sp. ABR4_055. The sequence goes on along the minus strand of NZ_JBSWXD010000055.1, from coordinate 3,969 downwards.
AGTTCTTCACCCAGGACGAGGCGGACCAGATGGCGTCGGCCGACACCGACTACCACCAGCGGGACCTGTTCGAGCACATCGCCGCCGGACAGTTCCCGTCCTGGACGCTGTACGTGCAGGTGATGCCGTTCGAGCAGGCCAGGACGTACCGGTTCAACCCGTTCGACCTGACCAAGGTATGGCCGCACGGCGACTACCCGCTGCACGAGGTGGGCCGGCTGACCCTGAACCGCAACGTCACCGACTACCACACCGAGATGGAGCAGGCGGCGTTCGAGCCGAACAACGTGGTGCCCGGCACCGGGCTGTCCCCGGACAAGATGCTGCTGGCCCGCGGGTTCAGCTACGCCGACGCGCACCGCGCCCGGCTCGGCGTCAACTACCGGCAGATCCCGGTCAACTCGCCGAAGGTGCCGACACACAGCTACTCCAAGGACGGCGCGATGCGCGTACACAACGTCACCGACCCGGTGTATGCGCCGAACTCGTACGGTGGACCGCAGGCGCAGCCGGATCTCACCGACGACGGCGGCATCTGGTACGCCGACGGCGAGATGGTCCGGGCGGCATACTCGTCGCACGCCGAGGACGACGACTGGGGGCAGGCCGGCACCATGGTCCGCCAGGTGTTGGACGACGCGGCCCGCGACCGGCTGGTCGACAACATCGTCGGGCACCTGCTCAACGGGGTGAGCGAACCGGTGCTGCAGCGTGCCTTCGAGTACTGGCGCAACGTCGACAAGAACATCGGCGACCGGGTGGCCGCCGGAGTCCGGGCCAAGCAGGATGAGAAGGACCCGAAGGCGGCCAAGCAGGCCAATCCCGCCCGGTCCAGCATGCAGGCCAAGGCCTGACCCATGGCGGTACGTCCCGGTCGGGGTACCTCGACCCGACGCTTTGGATCATCGGCGGTCCCGCGACTGGACGCGGTGCAGGCGGACGGCGAGCCACAGCCCGCTGACGGCGAACATCACCGCGCTGGCCAGCAGCCAGCGAGTCAGGTACGGCTGCTGGGTCAGGCCGGTCGCGGCGGTGAACGTGCCGCCGCCGAGCCGCAGAATGCCGGGCAGGTAGACGATGAACAGCAGCGCCGACCCGAGCGCCGGCACCCGGACATGGTTCACCACGGACAGCCGCGCCGGGCGGCTACCGTTCCCGGTGGCCGCCTGGGTCGCGGTGAGCAGCGCCCGGTCGGCGGCCGCGTAGACCGGGAACATGACCAGGTCGTGCACGATCACTGCGGCCACGAACCAGATCAGCATCCGTACGGCGGTCGCCTCGCCGGCCAGCCGCAGCGCCACCCAGCCGGCGACCGCGAAGCAACCCACCAGCAACAGCGGGTGCCACCACGGCGCCCCGTAGCCGGCCCGGAGCCGCCCGGCCACCAGCTGCCTGCTCCGGTCACCCATTGCCGTCACCGTCGCCGCTGAAGTCGATGGTCGCCACCCATTTGGTGCAGTGCACGCCGGGCAGCGCCGGCACGATGATCCGGGCCGGAAAGCCGTGGTCGAGGGAGAGGTCGACGCCGTTGACCCGCAGCGCCAGCAGCGAGTCCGGGTCCAGCACCTGGTTGGCCTGCAGGGTCGCCTTGTTGAACAGGCCGCCGCGCTGGATCGAGGTGACCCGGGCCGACGCCGGCTCGGGCACCCCGGCCTCGGCGGCCAGGTCGCGCAGCCGTACCCCGGTCCAGGTCTGCAGGGTCGACCAGCCCTCCACACACGCGATCGGCAGCCGGGCGGTGTGCGAAGGCATGCCGAGCAGCTGTTCCCGGCTCAGGCTCACCACCCGGCCGTCGTCGCCGAGCAGTTCCAGGCGCCAGCCGTCGCCGGTGTCGGCCGGCCGGATCCCGGCCGCCGCGGCGGTGCGGTTGACCGGGAAGCCGTTCGGTCCGTCACCGGCCGGTCGACCACGGGGCAGCAGCAGGGCCAGCCGCCGCCACGGGCCGTCCAGGCTCTGCCCGACGGTGAGCACGGCCAGCAGTAGCGATCCGCCGCCGACCAGGGCGAGCGCTCCCCGGCGGCTGATCGTCGCCGGGGCGGGCCGCAGGGCGACCAGGCCGTCCGGGTCGGGCGGCTCGGGCCGGGTGTCGGCCCGCGAGGTACGCAGTTCGGCACGCAGCGGCCGGGACCGCAACGCGGTGACCATCCGGGGCAGCTTGAGTACGACGTGAACGACGAACGCGGCGGTGAACACCCACGCCCCGAAGTAGTGCGCGGTGTAGAAGTCGAACCCGAACAGGTACGCGTACTGCACGTTGAGCACACCGGTGACGGTCTGGAACAGGATCCCGCCGACCAGCAGCAGCAGGGAGATCCGCTCCAGTGCCTGCGCCGCAGACCGCACCGGCGGCCAGGCGAACAGTTTCGGAATCACCGACCACAGTTTGGCCAGGATCACCGGGATCAGCGCGATCCCCAACGCCACGTGCAGGCCCTGGCTGACCCGGAACAGCCAGGACGGGCGGGTCGGCCAGTCGAAGTACGGCAGCCGCAGCCAGCCGACGTCGCGCGGGAACGCCTGCCCGAACTGCGGTCCGTAGGCGATGTAGTCGAGCAGCCCGGTGATCATCACCACCGGCAGGCCGATCAGCAGGACGAGGCCGAGGACCGAGGTCAGCCAGGGGCCGCGCAGCGGGCTGCGCCAGCGGCGGGCAACGTCGGACGGGCCGGCGGAGGTAGGACCGGCGGAGGCGGGGCCGGAGCCCGGGTCCGGAACCGGATCGGTGGTGGCGGCCATGTACCGGGACGCTAGTTCGCGACGACCCGGTCAGGGCCCGGTTCGACGATTACGGAATTCTGACGACTGGCCGGAACCGGACCGGCGACCCACCGACCGGCCATACCGTGAGCGGATGCGGATACTGCTCACCGGCGCGGCCGGGTTCATCGGATCGCACGTCGCCGACCTGCTGGTCGACGAGGGACACGAGGTGGTCGCGCTGGACGCGCTGCTGCCGCAGGCACACGGCGACAAGCCACCCGACTGGGTCCGCCGGCACGACCTGGTACGCGGCGACGTCCGCGACGGCGAACTGTTGGACCGGCTGTTGCCCGGCGTCGACGTGGTCTGTCACCAGGCGGCGATGGTCGGCCACGGCCTCGACCCGTCGGACGCGCCGGCCTACGCCGGGCACAACGACTACGGCACCGCGGTACTGCTGGCCGCGATGCACCGGGCCGGCGTGACCCGACTGGTGCTGGCCAGCTCGATGGTGGTGTACGGCGAGGGCCGCTACACCTGCGCCGCCCACGGCGTCGTCCGGCCGGCGCCGCGCCGCCCCGACGACCTGGCCGCCGGCCGGTACGACCCGCGCTGCCCGCAGTGCGCCGGTGAACTCCGCTGGACGCGGGTGCCGGAGAACGCGCCGCTGGAACCGCGCAGCACGTACGCGGCGAGCAAACTCGCACAGGAGCATCTGGCGGCGGCGTGGGCGCGGCAGACCGGCGGCGGTGGCTGGGCGCTGCGCTACCACAACGTCTACGGCCCCCGGATGCCACGCGACACCCCGTACGCGGGAGTGGCGTCGCTGTTCCGGTCGGCGTTGGCCGACGGACGGGCACCGCAGGTGCTCGAGGACGGCCGGCAGCAGCGGGACTTCGTGCACGTCACCGACGTCGCCTGGGCGAACCTGCTGGCCATGGTCGCCGACCAGCCGGCCGGCATGGTGCCGGTGAACGTCTGCTCGGGTGAGCCGCACCCGGTCGGTGAGCTTGCCCGGCAACTGGCGGCGGCGATGGGCGGGCCGGAGCCGGCGATCGTCGGCGGTGCCCGGCCGGCGGACGTACGGCACGTGGTGGCCGACCCGGGCCGGGCGGCGCGACTGCTCGGCTTCACCGCCCGGGTCGGTTTCGCCGACGGGGTGACCGCGTTCGCCACCGACCCGCTGCGGGAGCCGGCCGCGCTGCAGGGTGAACCGGCAGCCCTGCCGGTGCCGGCCTGAGACCCGGGCCGGCGCTGCCAGCGCCGGCC